>JAGUQV010000016.1 GCA_030154525.1 Mycoplasmataceae bacterium
AGATAGGTATTGTCCTGTTATTGAATTTTTATTATCCATAATTTCTTGTAATGTTCCTGCAGCTACAATCTGTCCGCCATCTTCTCCGGCAAGTGGTCCGATATCAACAATATAATCAGCTTTCATAATAGTTTCTTCATCATGTTCTACCACAATCAAAGTATTACCAATATCTACCATATGTTCAAGTGTTTTTATCAATTTTGCATTATCACTTTGATGTAGTCCAATTGATGGCTCGTCTAACACATATAAAACACCCACTAATTGTGAACCAATTTGTGTTGCCAAACGAATTCTCTGTGCTTCTCCGCCAGATAAAGTTTCAGCGGTTCTATTCAGCGTTAAATAATCAAGACCAACGTCTTTTAAAAACGTTAATCTATTCGATAGCTCTTTTAAAATTAAATTTGAAATTAATTTTTCATTCTCATCAAAATCAAATGAAATTAATTTTTCAATAGCATCATCAATTGATAGAGAAACAAAATCATTAATATTAATATTGTTTATTTTTACGGCAAGTGCATATTTATTTAGTCTTTTTCCTTGACAAAAATGACATTTAATTTCTGACATTTTTTTCTTATAATATTCTCTAACATCATCGCTACTTGTATCCAAATATCTACGATCTAACTTAGTGAAAACTCCTTCTATTTTATTGTTTTTTTGATACGTATTATTTTTAGAAACTAGTGTATAAAATATGTCCTCGCTTGATCCATATTTTATTATCTCCATCGACTCATCTGTCATTTCATCAATTGGCAAATTTCTATCAATATTATAATGCTTTAATAACTGCTTAAATTCCTGTCAATCAAGCCCATCTTTGCTTGGTGCAAATCCACTAAAATCAATTGCTCCTTGATTAATTGAAAGAGACTTATTTGGAATTAGTAAATCAATATCAGGACGCAACATTAAACCTATTCCTTTACAGTGTTCACACATTCCATAAGGACTATTAAAGGAAAATAATTTTGGTTCTATTTTTGGCATTTGAAAATCTTTATTTATGCATGAATATAATTGAGAATACTTCTCTTTTTCCTGACCTAATATTTCAACATTAACAAGACCTTTAGAATATTCCAGGGCAACAACAATGGCCTCTGAAACTCTCTCTCTTGTTTCCTCAGACAAAACAATTCGATCAATAACTATTTCTAAATCATATTTTTTATTTTTTGGTAGCGATATCTCATCATCAAGATTATGAAACTCTTCATTTATTTTTATTCTTAAAAAACCTTCTCTTTTTAGTTTATCAAGAAGTTTATAATTTTCTCCTTTGACTCCAGAGAGAATAGGAGAAAGAATAACTAGTTTTGTACCATGTGGATAATTCATAACAGAATCTAAAATATCCCTCAATTTTTGAGAAGAAACTTCTATATTGTGTTTTGGACAATATGGTTTACCTAACCTTGCAAACAACAACCTCAAATAGTCATATATTTCAGTAATTGTTCCAACTGTTGATCTTGGATTATTGTGTGTGGATTTTTGTTCAATACTAATTGCTGGAGAAAGTCCCTCAATTGAATCAACACTTGGCTTCTTTGTCCCTCCTAAAAATTGACGTGCATATGAAGATAATGAATCAATATATCTCCTTCTTCCTTCTTCATAAATAGTATTAAAAGCAAGTGAAGATTTTCCACTTCCAGAAAGCCCAGTGAAAACAACCAATTTATTTTTGGGTATTGTAATATCAATATTTTTTAAGTTATTTTCCCGGGCACCCTTGATAATAATAAAATTTTTCTTATTGGTTGAATTCATATTTTAACATTATAAACTTTAATAACTATTAATTAATATTTTTTTGTAATAAGATAAGCATTTCTACTGCTTATTTCTTGACAATTATAATTATCATACTTCTCAATTATGTTCAAGAATGTCATATTCATAGTTCCCGAACCTTTACCTGTGATAACAATTAATTCGTTATCATTTATACTAGTATCCAATGAATACAAAGCCATTTCTATTTTTGATGTAGCTTCTTCAACATTCAAACCGTGTAAGTCTAGTTCCATAAAACCTCCTTGATAAATAATATGTTATAATTTATAAATATGTTAGAAATTAATGAAATATTTATTACCACTACTGATACATTAATTGGAATTGGTTCAAAGATAAATAATGAAAATTTGAACCTTATTTATAAACTAAAAAAAAGATCTACTGATAAAAAAATAGTTATTGTAATTGGTTCGATTGATCAATTAGAAAAAATTGAATATATTGACAAAAAAACAATGAAATATATTAACGAATTTTGACCTGGTCCAACAACACTGATTATTAATAATCAAGCATACAGAATGCCTAAACAAAAGGCATTACTAGAGTTGGCAAAAGAAGAAGGTCCTTTTTACTTAACATCTGCTAACTTGTCAGGAGAAAAAGTTTGTGAAACTATTGAAGAAGCAAAAAATATATTTCCTTTAATAAATAAAGTATATAATTTTGGAAATGGAACAAATGTCGCATCAGCAATTATTGATGTTGTGACCGGAAAGAGATTAAGATAATGAAATTTATATTAGCAAGCGATCATGGTGGTTATGAGTTGAAGCAAAAAATAAAAGAATTTTTAGAGTTAAATAATTATGAATATGAAGATTTAGGATGTAATAGTGAAAATTCTTCATATGCAGAATATGGTAAAAAACTTGCTAATAAAATATCAACTTCAAAGAATTCTTTAGGCATTGGTGTTTGTGGTACTGGGTTAGGAATTAGTTTTGCTGTTAATAGAGTGAAGGGAATAAGAGGGGCTAGAATTACCTCTATTGAAGATGCAAAATTAGCAAAAATTCACAATAATGCTAATATTTTATTATTTGGAGGTAGACAACAATCAACTTCTGAAGTTATAGAAATGATAGATACTTTTTTAAAAAATGAATTTGAAGGCGGACGCCACAATTCAAGAATTGAAGAATTAGATAAATAATTACTTTTCTATTTTTGAAAAATTAAAGTTTCCAAACAAATCATTTATTCTTGAACATGTTATTCAAGCATTGGGATCAAGATGAATAATTATTTTTCTAAATTCTTTATATTCAAGCACCAGCATCACTGATTCTATTGTATAGTTTTTTTCTTTTGTATAACCTGAAGTAGCTTCAAAAATTTTAAAACCATGTCAATAATTTATATCATTTAAATAATTAGTTATTTCTTTGTATTTTTTAGAATCAATTTTAACAAGAACTTTCCTATATTTTGGATAAAGTTGATTAATAATAAATGAAGTGAAAATAATATAGAAAATAGAGCAAATTGTTCTTATTCCAAAAAATGAATCGTATATTCCTCCAAAAAATAATGAAATTATTGAGAAAAAAGAAATAGTAAGTGAAATTATTCACAAAAAATTACCGACATCTTTTTTTAGTTTTGTTGAAAAATAATATGCAATAATATCTGTTCCTCCAGTTGAAGCTCCACTCTTTCAAGCTAAACTTGCTGCAAATGAATTAATTAGAATAGCTAAAGAAACGTAAACAAAAATAGGTCATGTTGTATATCCTGGTTGATCTATATCATTAATTGTTCAGTTATTTATAATGATGAAAAGTTGACTAATAGAACTACCATATTCACCAAGTATAAAACCTCAAAATGCATTTAAAAACATGAAAATTAATGATAAAAGTAAAAATGACTTTTTAACTTTATTTCAGAAAAATATTATTAGCGGGATGTTTAATGCAAAATAGATTAAAGTAACATATGGTTTTAAATCAGAGAAGAAATAAAGAAGAGTTTGAGGGATTGAAGAGAGACCGGAAGGAATTGTATTAGCTTGAACTAAAAAAATAATCGTCCCAAACGCAAATAAGAATGAAGAAAGCAATAACATTATAATCTTTTTTCAATCTTTTAAAATACCACTCATTAAGTTATTTACATTATGTTTTTGATCTATGGACGCCAAATTTTTTTTCATTATTTAATTAATCATACAATATTTTAAAAAATTAAATTAAATTTAGGAATTTTTAGTTAGTATTTGAAACTTAGGAATTTTGTTTCTTTTGTTTTCTATTACTTTAAAAATTACTTTTCCTTCTCAATTATAAGTTAGTCCTATTTTTATTTTTTTGCCTGTTTCATTGATTATCCAATTAATTAAAATATCATTTGATGCAAATTCATTTTTTGTTTCACGACTAATTTCAGACATTAAAGTATCACCAATAACTATTAATTTATTTTTTTGAATCCTTATTATTTTCGTCTCTTGATCATGCTCATCATATATTTCACCAACGAGCTCTTCTATAACATCTTCTAAAGTAATTAGACCAATGATCTTATTTTCATTATTACTATTTTTTACAAATGCCATTTGTATTCCTTCAATTCTAAAGACGTCAAGAGCATAGTGTAAATTATTGTTGACTGTAAGTGTCGGTATTTCTAAAATATAATCTTCAATTATTTTTTTTCCATCCAAATGAAAAATATCCTTCAAAAGTATTATTCCAATAAAATTTGTTTTGTTTTTAATAGGAAGTCTTGAAAATCCTGTTTGTTTAAATATTTTTTTAGCTTCTTGAATTGTTGAATTTTTGTTCAAATAAGTAATATTTTCAATTTTGATATAATGCTTTTTAATTTTTGTAGAATCCAGATCCAATGCTCTAGTCGCCAGTGAAAGTTCTTTATGTTCAATTACACCTTCTTTATAACCCATTTTAAGAATTGTTCTCATTTCATCTTCTGTGTTTGTTACTGAAGATTCAAATCCAAATTTTGAGAGGAAAAATGTAATTGGGAAAAATAATCATGAAAAAATCTCTAAAATAAATACAACCTTTTGCAAATATCCTCAGGCGAATTTTTTCGCTAAAATTTTTGGAAAAACTTCCCCAAAAATTACCAACAAAGGTGTGGAAACTACGATTGGTAATAAAATTGTCAAATAATTATTGTCTCCAAAAATAGATGCGAATAAATATGTTATTATTGAAGAGATAGCCACATTTACTATATTATTACCAAGAAGAATTGTGGCAATTGTTCTTCCGAAACTTTTGACATGTTTTTTGATTAATTTACCAGTTTTAGGGTGTTTTTTAAAATTTGTTTCTATAGAAACGGGTGATAATGATGTATATGCTGTTTCTGCTGCTGAAAAGAGAGCAGATAAAATTAATAAGAAAAATAAAGCAATAATAATCCCAATTTTAACGCCTAAATCCATTATTTTTTACTCTGATCTGTAAATTTACCTTTGGCTAAATTAAAACCTAATGTAATTGTGCCGACAGATCCATTTCTATGCTTTGAAACAATAAATTCTGTTTGTTGTAAGGTAAAATCTTGATCCTGCTCTTTATCTTTATTATAATAATCTTCCCGATATAAAAAACCAATAATATCTGCATCTTGTTCAATTGCTCCTGACTCTCTCAAATCCGACATCATTGGAGTTTTATCTTCTCTTTGTTCAACTTTACGACTCAGTTGAGATAAAGCAATAATGGGTATTTCTAATTCTCTTGCTAATTGTTTCAATGTTCTAGAAATTGTTGAAACTTCTTGCTGTCTGTTGTCTGAACTTATTTTATGAGATAGAGGTATTAATTGTAAATAATCAATAATTATTAAATCTAACTTACCTTTGTTTTTCAATCTTCTTGATTTTCAAACAATTTCACTTAATTTAATTGTGGGTGAATCATCAATAAATAAGTTTATTTTTTCAATTTTATCTTGCACTAAGTAAAGTCTTTTTCAATCTACATCATCCATTTTTGTAGGATTTTTTAATTTGTTTCCATCTATATTTCCTTCGATGGAAATAATTCTTGTTAAAAGTTGCTCAGCCGGCATTTCAAGGGAAAAAAAAGCAACATTATGTGATTTTGAAATTGTATTTGCTACATTAAGTGCAAATGCTGTTTTCCCCATTGATGGCCTGGCAGCAATGATTATTAAATCACCTTTTTGTAATCCTGAAGTCATTGCATCAATTGAATTAAATCCTGTTATTAATCCTGTGATCGTTTTATCATCTTGCCTTTTTGAAATATCTTCAACTATTTTTTTAATCAGGTGTTTTGATTCAACAAATTCTTTTGTTTGTTTTTTTTGTTCAATATCATATAAACTTGTTTGAAATTCTTCAACTAAACTTTCATAATTTGCAACATTAGAGTCAAGTTTAGTAAGTATTTCTTTACTTGCTACTTCAATCTTTCTAAGTCCTGTCTTTGACAATAATACTTCAAAATATTTACTTAGATTTACTTTGTATCCTGAAGATTGAATTAAATGCTGAATATACTCGCCATTATCTACCTTGCTAAATAGTTTTTTTTCTTTCAAATAATTTATTAAATTTGCACTTTCAATAGTTTGATTTTGCTCAATAAGAAATTCAATTGATTGGAAAATAATTCTATTCTTTGGAAAATAAAAATCATCTATATCTAAATATGCAACCATTTTTATAGCAACATCATTATCCTGAATTGATAAACCAAGAATTGCTTCTTCAATTTCCTCGGAACTATGGACATTTTTTGATAATCTATTAGGTGGATTATTCACTCTTAGTCACCATTATTTTTAATGTTGCTTCAACTTTATCGAATAATTTTACTTTTACTTTTGTTAAACCTAATGAATCAATTCTAACACTTGGGACAGAATGTTTTTCAAGAACAAAACCTAAATCCTTTAGTTTTATGTTAACTTGCTTTGTTGTTATTGAACCATGAACAATAAGATTTGTTGTTTTAAGTTCAAATGACAATGTCAATTCTTCAAGTTTAAATTTTAAATCATTAGCTAATTCAAGATTTTTATCAAAAGTATCTTTATTAAACTTTTCTCTATCTTTAAGTTTAGAGATTGATGATTTATTGATAGGTTCTGCAAATCCATTTTTAATTAAAAAATTTGTTCCATAACCTGAAGAAACTTCAACAACATCATTGACATTACCATCTTTACATTTTTTGATTATAATAACTTTCACTTAAACTCCTTCTAATTTCTATTACTAATAATTGCTTGTATGACATTATCTGTGAAAACTTCTATTGTCTCTTTTGATTTATAATCAGAAATTGCAGCTGCAGCTGAAAAGTGTCCTCCACCGCCAACTTCTTCAGCAATTATCTGAACATTTGTTTTTATTCCTCGAGCTGATAATTTAAAAATATCATTTTCTGATTTGGAACTTTTTGGTTGCTTTGCAATTACAAATGCAGCATTTCTTCCATCTATTCTTAATATTTCATCAGCAGTCATAGACACGACATCTGTAGGAACTATTTCATTATATGAAGTTAATCAATACCCTGGTTTAATTTCTCTTAGATTTTTTAATATCTTTTGAATTAACTCATGTGTTTCATTAGATATTTTCAATATTCCAATTGCATTTTCAGACTTTGCACCCCACTCTTCAAGAAGAGATGCCGCAAAGAAAGTTTTTGAACTTGTTGATTTTTGAAATTGATTTGAATCCATATATAACCCATTCATTAGCATTTGAATGGTGTTATTAGTTAAAATTGATTTTAACTGATTAAATGCTATTAATTCTGTTATTATCTCACATGTTGATGAAGCTGTTGACTCTATGTAGACATTAAAAGACAATAACACATCATCTAATTTTGAAACTCTATGGTGGTCAAATACAAAAATGTTTTGAGGTAATGCTTTCATGAATATTTTCGGGTTTTCAACTCTAGAAGAATCGGAACAATCCAAAACAACAACGAGTGTTTTGTTATTGGTTATTGAGTTTGCTTTTGAAGGAGAAATAAATATTTTTGATTCATTTTCAATATATTTGCTTATTGATTTTTTAGCTGTATTATCGAATGTTTGGTTTTGAATATAAGCTTCTTTATCAAAATGCTTAGCAATTTCATAAATGGCCATTGAAGATCCTATTGCATCTAGGTCCGCATCTTTGTGACCATAAATAATTATTGTATCAATTGAAGGATCTAATAATTTGTCCTTAAAGTTTTGGGAAATATTTTTAATTTCTGTTCTACTCTCATTTATTGATATTTCAGATTTTGAACCATAGTACTTCGGTTTTTCTTTGTCAGAAATAATAGTTACTTGATCCCCACCACGTGATTGCGATTGTCTAATACCATCTTTTGCCATCTCATTTAATTTATCAAACTTGTTAGAACCAACACCAAATCCAATAGAGACTGAAATTCTTACATTTTTAAGAGTATCATTTATTTTTAAAGAATCAAATTCATAAAAATTGGTTGCTATCATTCTATCAAGATTAGATTTATTTGTAATTAATAAAAATTTGCCATTAACATATTGTCTAAATGCAAGATTATATTTTTTAGAAATTGATTCTAGTAAATTTATTACTTTTGATTGAATGATGAAAATTTCTTCTTCTGATAAAATTGATTGAAACTGTTGAAAATTATCAATATCCAATTCTCCAATAATAGCCTGTTCTAATTCATAATAATTAATTGCTGTTTGTTCTTGAGTGATGTCTTTGATTGTTATCATCAATTGTTTAGGAAAATATTTTACTTTATAAAACAAATTGTTTTTAGATATAACTGTTTCATAATCCTCCATAATTGTTGTAATGTTTATGGAAGGAATCAAATGGGTTATTTGTTTATTAATAATTTTTTTGTTAAATCTTGAAGTAATAAATTCAGATATTCAAATAATTTTTCCAGTTGGTGCCAGAACTACAATCCCAATCCCTGAATTTGAGATAACATTTTCAAAATAGAAATTTACTGATTTTTTGATACTCAAACATCTTTCTTGCGTTCACTTATGATCTCAATAAATAAAAAAAAGCATAGAAAAAGATAAAAATGACAACAAAAATGTAATTGGCACCTTAATTGATAATGATAAATTAGTAACTAAAAGATAAATTATTAATGAAAACATTATAATCAATAAAACAATTAATGCTATTATTCAAATAAATTTTGTATTCTTTTTCATATTTATAATTATAACAATTTTACATTTTTCTAAAGAATAAAAGAAACCAAAAAAGTTCTAATAAACAATAGTGTTTTGTAAAATTACTTTCTTATTCTTTCAGAGATGAACGGTATTAGCGCCATAATTCTAGCTCTTTTAATGCTTGTTGATAGCAATCTTTGGTGTCTTGAACATGTTCCAGTCACTCTAGAAGGCAAAATTTTTCCATGCGAATTTATAAATCTAGCAATCAAAGCAACATCTTTAAAATCAATGTACTCTAATTTCTCTAAACAAAAAAAACAAGGCTTCTTCTTAAATATTTTTTTACTATTTGGTTTTTTATTAAAATTATTCATAATTTACTCCTTTATATTTTATAAATCTAATTCTCAAGGAACATCGTCCTTTGAATTTTCATCCTCTGAAAATGTTGCTTGTTGATGATTTGAATTGTTAGCTTTCGGTTCATATATTGCTGTATTGTAATCATCATTAGATTTTGATGTTGTCCTCGCTAAAACAATGCTTCTTGGCTCAAGATGCTTAACAGCAATTGGAACCACAGAGAAAGAGTTTACAATTTCTCCTTTATCATTTTTATAATTTGATGTTTGGATTGAACCATCTATTGATAGCAAATCTCCTTTGTTGACATATTTCTTGAAATATTCTGCTGTATTACCAAATATGGTTAAAGAAATGAAGTCAGTAATGTCTTTTGAAAATTCACGATTAACAGCTATTGTAGCCCTAGCATAAGTTTTTAAATTTTTAGATTCAAACATCAATGGTGTTGAAGAAATTCTACCAACCAATAAAACTTTATTCACTATTAAAATTCTTCCGAAAAATTATTTCTTGGTTTTTTAACAAATGGTTTTTTAACAAGTTCATCAGTTGAATCATTTGTCGAAGTTCCATCTTCATTTCTTCTAACAAATGGTTTTTTAACAAATGGTTTTTTAATTTTTTTAGGATTAGCTTTTCTATTCAATCCTTTTTCAGAATCTAAATTAATAATTATGTGTCTTCAAATAACTTTTGTTATATTTGATTTTCTTGAAAACTCTATTACTTCTTCTCCTGAAGCTAAAACATTAATTAAAATGTAAATTGCATTTTTTGATTTATTGATTTTATAAGCCAATTCAGTATTTCCTAGTTTAGTAACTTTTATATCTTTCGATTTAAAAGTTGTGTCACAAATTTCTTGTGCAACTTGAATGTTTGAGCTTGGATCTAAAATCAACATTATCTCATATTTTGACATGTTGACCTCCTTATGGTCTATATCTGGACTATTATTAGTCAAGGAGTTTAAATTACTCTATTAAGTATTATAATCTATATTTAAATTATTTATTATAAATAAAATATAGATTATTTATCATCACTAAATTTAAATGAATAAATAAATTTCTTTAATTTATCAATATTTTTTTTTGTTTTAGAAGAACATAAAAAAATATTTTCTGGATTGATAGTGGAAACAATTGGACTCTTTAGTATTTTAGATCTTTCTGATTGGGTTGTGCGATCCATTTTAGTGCCAACCAAAACAACATCATGACCAATCTTTATTAAGTAGTTATAAAACACTAAATCTTCTTGTAACATTCCGTGTCTTGTATCAAATAGTAAGAATATTTGTGATAATTTTGGGGACTCTGTAAAATATTCATCCATCATGTCATGCATTTTTGTTTTTTGAGTTTTTGAAACCTTTGCAAATCCATAACCAGGTAAATCAACAATCATAACTCCTTCATTAGAATCAAAATAATTAATAAGTTGTGTTCTTCCTGGTGTTTTAGAAGTTTTTGCTAATTTATTATTGTTTGAAAGAGCATTAATTAAAGATGACTTACCCACATTACTTCTACCAACAAAACACACTTCATTAAAGTTGTGTTCTAATCAATTTTCTTTTGAAGAGGAAGATTTAATAAAGTTTCACATAATATATAAATAATACTTTATTAATTGCTTTCCATTGATTTTTTGTGTCTAAGTATTGTTGACGAAACATTTTTAAAATCGTAATCTGGAAATAACATTATTGTTTCAAGGTCATTGTTTATAAAATTATTTGCATTTGCTAAATCAAATTCGTATTCAAAATCCATATTATTTCTTGAACTTCTAACAATAAAATTTGCTTTTAATTCCTTAGCTAATAATCCTGTTAATTTATTTTTATTAACAATTACAATTATTTTGCTATTGTTTTTAAAATAATTTTCTATTATTTTTTTATTATCATCAATAAAATTATTTGTTGTCTTATCAGGATTTTTAGTTACAACTATGTAAACTAAATCAAATAACTTTGTTGCCTTATTGATTACTGAAATATGACCTTTATGCAAAGGGTTAAATGAGCCTGGATAAACTGCTATTTTCATAATAATTATTTAAAAATTAATTAACATGTTATTTTATTAAAATAATCCTGGAACTATGAATGCTCCAATTACACCAATTGATGCAAGACAAACAATAATTGTAATAATTAATATTGCTCTCACTATTGCTTTTGAAGAAACAACAGATTTAGAGAATTTTCTAGTTGAAAATAATGAAACCGAAGAAATAACTACCAATCCAACAGCAATCAATCCTACAATTGGAGGTCAAATCATTTGAACATTTAAAAATGGATTTATATTTTCGAATAAAGATTTTTGTTCAGTTATTCATCTATCTAGAATCTCTTTATCTGTCTTTATTTCATTAGCAAAAAGAATTGAAGCAGCTTTATTTTTTGAAAAATCTGTTGTATATAGATTAATATCATTTCCTGATTTTTGAATACGAGATCAAGTGAATATTGTTGTTGGGAATATCAATCCTGAAGCTAATAAACCGTCAATTTTTTCAATATCAAGTTCAGGAACTACACCTTCTGGTGTATTGAATTTTCTGTAAATTAATGAATTGTAAATATTTGCAGAAGTTATCAATGAATTTAGTTTATTAAATTCATATGTTTTCTCCAATATAACAACACTTTCTTTTGAATTAGCATTAAATTTATTAAAGATTATATCTATTGCTTGAACAAAATCAATGTTGCCTCATTTCAATTCAATTACATCACCAGTTTTTAAAGAATTTTCTGTAATTGCACTTATCCCAAATCCAAATGAAGAAAGTAACTTATTATATATTGTTATTGTGTTTGACATGGTTTGAAAATCTTGTGAATTGAATGAAGATAATTCTGACTGATTTTTTGAGAAAACCTTTGTAAATAAATCTAAAGATGACTCTGAACCACCAGATGTTGATAGTGAACCAAATATTGCATTACCTAAATATGTAGTAAGTTTTGAATCATAATCATTTGAACCAAAATATAACAAACTAAAAAGTGATTGCATTTTTTCAGTTCCTGTTAATAATTCTTTTGTTTCTAAAATATTTGAATTTTTAAGAGTGAACAATCCTTCTGTAGCATCAAAGTTTAAAAATGTCGCAGGATCAGAAATTCTAACGTTATTACTTAAGGTCGAATCTAAATATTTTTTAATTTCTTCATAATAAAATTTATTTATTGGTTGATCTCAAATTCTATTTTTCATTTCTGAGAAATTAATTCTAATCAATTCTGCTAATTCTTTTTCAATTAATAATTCATCTGTTGGCCCTGGTTCATCAATAAGTTCTTTGATTCTTTGAATTATAGCTGTTCTTTGCTCTCTGTTTTCAATTTCCATAATGTGAGTAGATACAATAGAACTTGCAGTTCCACCTGGTCCAACTTCAAATATATTATTATTTAATTTAGAACCAACAATTTGATTAAGAACTTTTTGGTAAGAACTATACTCATTTACAAGAACATTATACAATTCAATACCAGTATAATTATCAGATTGACTTTTTCAAGTTATATTCTTAAAAGTTGATCCTGTTTTATTGTAATCTATTCTATTATAAAATGCTTGACCTAATTTTTCAACACCTACAATTTCATTACCTCTAGATCATTTTTCATATACACTAGATAAAACGGCAATAGCTTCACTTTCTTTGTTAACTCATTCCAATGAACGAGCTTCAGTAACAATCGGTTTATCTGTTAATGCAGTAAAATCTTTTGGCATTTCAAAAAATATTTTTTGTGTTATATCATCAAGAGGGATAATAACACCATTTTTTCCCATTGTTGGAGAACCTTCAATTGACAAACCAGTAACACCTTTATTGAAATAAAGTTCTTGTTTGCTAACAGTAGGTAAATTTGATTTTGATGTTTTCAAATAAAGCGAAGCATTTTCTATTTGTGTCAAATCAGTTGGTTTTATAGAACCAATAACCAAACTTGAAAGTTGAATAGTCGACAAATCTAAACTCATAGGATTACCCAAATCATCAATACCTACTTTTATTTCTTGTTGAATTGTTTCAGAAACTTCATCTCCAATAAAATCGTATAGCTCTTTATATTGACCAACACTATCTCTATAAAATAAATTTAAATTTAAAGCAGTATTGTTCCCCACATAATATTCATATTTACTATTTATTTGAGAGTTAGATACTGTAGTTCCAACATCGGCACCATTAGTTTGCATTGAATCTAAGTTGTTAGAAAAAAATTGAATATTTGATATATTATTATTTACATCTGTTAAATCATATAGGGGTTTACTGTCAATTCTTGCATCAATAATTCCAAAATTATCAATAGGAACTGTTCCTTTTCTCGTATTGATTGAAACATTTGTCATAATTTGATCTTGTTTTAATCTAACTACCACTGAAATGTTTCCATTCGGAGCTTTGGTTATAACGAAACTATCAAAAAAAGCTTTAAAGTTTGTTGAATTATCAATAGGTTTATTCCCAAGGTTATTTCATCTACCAAATACTTCAAAATCTTTTTGATTTTGTGATAAATCTGGGTTAATAAATTGAGAATTATTATTTCTCAAAATTAAACTACCATCTGCAGCTGTTCCCATACCTGGTTTGTCAGAAAAAGAAAAATCAATTCTCACATTTCCAGCAATACTTGAAGGTGAGAATTCAGCAATTTTAATTTCAGTAGGATATACTGGAATATCTATTGGAGTTAAAACTCCTGTTTCTAAATTAACAACACTTGAAGGTCTACCAACAAGTCTTTCTATTCTATGATTTGTACTTTGACCTGAAACAAAACCAGAAAGAATTTTAATATTAGCTGCTAATTCATCTTGTAAAAGTGGAGATCCAGCAATTTCAGAAAATTCTTTTCAATTCAAACTTCCTTTAATAGTTTCTCATATATCTGGACGATTAGAAACCCTAACAAGCGCATCTCTAGTAATCAAAACATTACTTCACTCTTCAAGTTCTTTGATTTTATTCATAATATATTGATATGATGGAGTTGCTGAAAATCTTGAGTATGTTTCCAAGTTTTTTTTGATTTCAGTTCATTGTTTGATTGCATTATAATCTATTGCAACTGTCTCTCCTTTATCAGGATTCAAGAATGTAAAATTAGAAAAATAGAACTCTGAATTTGTTAATCTAGTAACTTTATTTTGATTTTCACTTCTATTAATGATGTCACTTTTAATTGAATTAGGTAATTGAGTTGTTGTTTGAGTTGTTGTTTGTTGACCACCAAACAAAATTGCTGATGAAGCAAAAGTAATACCCAATGTTGTTAAAGCTAAAATTGCTTTTTTATTTTTTGATGATTTATTCATATTTTATCCTTTTACCTTGTTGGCGTTAGCACTTTTTTTAATTTTACTATTCATATTTAAACTTTCATTATTTTCTTTTCCCTCAGAAGAATGGTCATTTTTAATTTTAGAATAACTTAAAAGTTTAATACTTAAATTCATTGATGTTGCAATAACGAATGGCAATAATGTAAGAATAATAATTTCTGTACTTTCAAAAACGGCTGATGAAGCTTGTTTAGGATATGTTGATTGAAACAATGTCATTCCTAAAACAGCAAGTGCAGCAACTACATTAACAATTGTTGAAGTTGTATTTTTAATATTAGGGAAATTAACTCCTAATAAAATTGTTGAAATGTTAATAATGAAAATTCCAATAAAACAAGAAGAAAGAGACATAAATGAAGATATATCAACTCCTTTTGAAAAACCAACAATAACAACTGTTTTAATTAATAATAATCAAGAAATAAATTCCATCAATATTACATTATCAATTGTTGACAAGAATTTATTTGATTTATTTTTTTCTCCCATTTTTTTAGCTCAGATTATTATAGTTAGATACATTATCAATACAACTGCATCAATTACAACTGAAACAAATGATAAAATTCCAAATTCTCCATTTGATCATTGTTCTCAAATTGGTAATGCTTTGTAAATACCTAAAACTGCTAAAGTTATTGATGACATCAATATTGCTAAAAACGAAATATTTCTTAAAACATCTATTTTTTGAATCTCTTGTTCTGTCTTATCAGCTAATAATGACTCTTTGAAAGCTCTTACATATGAAAAAGCAAACCCTGAATATAAAAGACCTGATAAGAATATCATTAATTGCACTCAATAAATAATTTCTTTAATTGAAGGATTTAGTGATGATGATCATGAAAGCATTGCTATAATTGGGAAAATAACAATTGTAACCATAGATAACTTTGCTTTTAATCAAGAATTAGGAAATACACCCTTTAATCTATATGTACCAATCACTAGAACAACTCCTCCAATGAAAGATCAGGCAATTAAACCAATACCAAATATTAATGATCTAATTTGAGCAGTTTCATTAATTATTGACAAATCTGCACTTGAGTATGAAAACATTGGTAATGACAATACAATCATCAATACTGACAATAATAAACCATTTATTAAATGCGTAATGTAATAATTAATAATAAACAATTTTTTCAGAGATCCTTTATATATCCAAGAAATTAAACCCATTGAAAATAACCCTGCAAATAATGCAATAAAAATTCCAACTAAATCTATTGATGTAATGCTTAAATCTATCTCATTAGCTTTTGAAAATAAAAAAGAAACTGATACCAATGCAATAAAGATTGAATACAATAAATAAGAACCTGCTTTCAAATAATTATCTCATCTTATTTTTTTTGTAAGTATATCTCTATTTTTTGTTATGTAACCCTTGTCTCTTAATAAGTCCAATGATTGTGTTGCTTCATATGTCATAGTTTCTCCTATAATTTTATATTATTATAACATTAATTAATGCCAAATTAATTTATTTTAATTTATATTTTTTATTTATTTAGGATTAAATCCATCATAAATATTTGCAAAATATTCCAACTTAGCATCTTTGTTCAAGTTACTAATAATTTGAACACGAATATTTATATATTTTGTTGTATTATTTCCTGCCAATATGGGGCTGTCTATTTCAAAATAATAATTTGGATATTTATCTAATTCACTTTGCTTGAACATAAAAGCCTCTAAGTTCTTTGATTCCATTATTACTTGAGGTGTTTGTCCTACATATGCAGGAGATATAATAGGATTTAACATTCAATCTATTGAAGATTCCTTTAAGTCATTTAACTCTCTTTGTTGAAAAGATTGCAAACCTTCTATTTTCTTAGAGTATAATTTTGAATTTGTTGATAGTTTAGAACTAATTTCTATATCTACATTCAATGATGTCTGTTTAATCATATCGTTTTCAGGAAGCGAAACAGATTTAATTTTGTAGTTGAAGTTTTCAAACCACTTTGCATCATCTCCAATTAAATCAAAAGATAGATATTTAGTTGGATTATTAACATTCATAGACTCAATGATGTCAGATGCAGTCGGAGTTTCTAATGAAGAAGAGAAATCTAAAGATAAATTTATTTCTTTTGCATTTGTTACTAAATTTGAAGGGTCCTGATCAGAGAAATTTTTTCCCATTACATGACCACGAGTGTTAGTAACGCTATCTTCAGAATAACTAACTTCAAACAAAATTAATGTTCTACCATAAATCATAATACTATTATAGATTGAAGCAAAATCAAGTTTAGTTCCATTTATTCTTGTATTTTCAGCTTCAAATTCTTTTCATATAGCATTATTTTCAGTTATATCATCTTTAAAAGAAACAGCATCTAAAGTTCTAACAGCCTTTACTATAGACCCATTAACTTTATAATAAAATGCTCCACCTATATCTGAAACAAATTTATTTGAATTGATTTCAATATCAGATGGTTTTATAGTAACTCCTGTTGTGGGTGGAGTTAACAAATCTATATTTCTTTGAAATATTGGCAAATCAATAATCGTTTCAGAAACAATCAATTCATTTGAAGGCACTGTCTCTGAAAATTGATTGGGTAAAATCACATCATAAGTTATAGAAATATTTTCAACTTTTGAACTTATAACTATTTTCAATTCTAAATTTCTACTAACAGCTTTTTTCTCTACTACTTTATAATCAAAATATGAATTATATCCTTCAACATTTGAGAAAACAAAATCTTCATCAGTTGAAAATTTGGCCACTCATATTGATGAATAACCATACATTTTTTCATCTAAATTAGGAATTATTTTTTTGGAATTTATTAAGCGTTCTTCGATAGGAACAACATTTTGAGACACAAGTGCTCATCCACCAATTCCGCCAATTGCAACTAGAGAAGTTGAAATTGCTCCTGTTATTAATATTTTTTTATTCATGAATACATCCTTTTGATCTAATCTAATTCTATATTTATAAAATTATATACTTTTTTTATAATAAAATACAACTTTTGATTTCAATATTTTAAACTACAATTCCAGAGTTTGAATCATTGTAAATTAAGTTTTGAGTTGAATCATCACTCAATCTTATTGTAAATGTTGAACTAAATGCTTTTTCTTCAATTACTAAAATATTAGTTAAATCTATTTCTACTTCTTGATTTGAAATTTTTAAGTTAAATAAAAAATCTTTTGGAATAACGTATATATCATCTTTAAATTCAATTTTTGTTATTTTTAGACCATTTAATTTTCTAATATTTGATTGTATTCCAATTGCATCATTAGATATTTTACTAAAAAATAAAATACCATCTTTATAAGTTCAATCATTGCTTGGAGAGTCAAAGTGTATTCTATCTACAATATTTCAATTGGTAAAAGCGTTTTCATGAACATCTGTAACTAATGCAGGAATTTTCGCATTTGTTAAACGAACATTGTTAAAAAATGCCCTTATTGGAATATTAAATTTTTTTCCATCAGCTGCTGCCAGAGGTTCCAATTGAACTTCAGTAAACAAATTTCCTTCAAAAGATGAAGAGCCAATACTCTCCAATTTCAATAATAATTTGGTTGTTCTCAAATTACGCATTAAATCATTATTTCTATCATTTAAAAACTCAATTTTGCTATTTCTAAAAGCATAATTACCAATTCTATCAACTGTTTCCAAACCAACAACCTCTTCTATTTCTACATTGTCAAAAATATAATCACTTATCTTTGTGACATTTTCATTTATTATTAATTTATTTATTTTCTTTACATTTCTAATATTTAAACTTAATCCACTTTGAAAATTCAAATTTGAAAAATATAAAATATCAATTATTGTATTTTCATCATTAATCAATAATTGTAGTTGATTAATAACATCTGAGAAATTATCAGTTTCTGGAACTACTCTAAAATCAATAATTTTTTTTCCTTCATTTTCTATATATAAATTTTCATAGACAAAGTTATTAACTTTAATCTTCACTGAATTGGTAAACGTATCTTTTTTTATAACTGTATTTGATGATAGATTAACATTCTTCAAATTAATATTTTCCCAAAATGCTTTACTTCCGATACTGGTTACTCCAGTCAGTAAAATTCTATTCAATTGGTTATCACGAAAAGTTGAATCTCCAATTGATTGTAAAGAATTTAAATCAATTGAAGTGAGAAAATTCTTGTGAAATGCAAAGTCATTAATTTTTTTTATCTTTGGGAAAACAATTGAAATTAATTGGTTGTTTTGAAAAGAATAAGCGCCGATATCAACGACATTAGGTAAATCAATTGAAGTCAATTTATTGTTTTGAAAAGAATAAGCGCCAATATTAGTAACATTAGGTAAATCAAAAAATGATATTTCATTATCTTTAAAGCTATTATTGGGAATAATAGTTATATTAAATAACTCAATTGAAGTTAATTTATTGTTTTGAAAAGAACCTTCACCAATAATGTCTAATCTTGGAGTATTTGATAAAATTATTTCGTTATTTGCAAAGGCATAAGCACCAATATTAGTAACATTAGGTAAATCAATTGAAGTTAATTTATTACTTTGAAAAGCATAGTTGCCTATTTTTTTAACATTCATTAATTTAAGTTGTCCTAAATCCCCGAGATTTGATTTGTAAAAAGCATAACTATCGATTTCCTGAATATTATTAAAATTAATTACCGTCGACGATAAATCTATGTCAAAAAAAGCTTTTGATGGAATCCTACTAATTGTACTATCAAAATTTATCACTCTTATCTTTGGCAAAAACACTATTTGTCTATAAAAATCAATATTAAAAATGTCCATATTTAAAACAAGTTCACCATTTGTAAAAACAATGTTTTCCGGAGTAATTCTTGTGACATCATAATTATTTTTAATATTGCTTACTAAAACATCACTGCAAAATAATGTTTTCTCAGAGATTACTATTTTATTTTTTTCAATTGAAAGAGGTTCAATAAATATCTTGTCAAAATTTTGATTTGTTGGATTATTATTTTCTAAATGTAATTCTTTGATAATATTTGTAGATATATTGCCAGTGGAAAAATAATTATTTAATTTATTAAAATATTTTGGAATTATATTGACTAAATCTTCATTTAATTTCAAAACACCATTTACGACAGTGTTTACAATCTTTCTATTCAATATCCTACTTTTTGTTTCAGTTTTAATATCCATATTTATTGATAAAACTGTTTCTGGAATATCAATATGAATAATTTTTCAGGAACTAAAAATCAATTCATCATTAATAACAGTTTCATCTGATATCTCTAAAGATGAAAAGAATAAGTTATTAACTGATATGTCTAAATTATTGATCTCGCTTATAAGCAACCTTGGTACATCATCACCCAACAAAGAAGAAGGTAAAGTAATATCATTTATCAACAAAGACTCTGACTTTTTAGATATTAGATTCAGTAAAAATGTTAAATTTTTTGTATCCACCACTCTTGAAAAATCAATATGTTTTTTTTCTTTATCAAGATAAATATTTAGATTTTCAAGATTTTCAAGATTATTGAATTTTACTTTTTTATCAAAAGAATCATTTTCAATCGAAATAATACTATTTGGAATATCTATTATTGATATCTTATTTAATAAAAATAATTTTGATTTAATTATTTTTATTTTTTTTGGAAATTTAACACAAGTTATAAAGTTATTGGAAAAAAAACCCAAATTAGTTGACACATTAGAAGGAATTAATCAGTCATTAAATTGTGAAAAATCTAACTCTCCAAAAATAGCTTTTCTATTTCATGTCTGTTTAAATTCAATTATGTTGGTCTCTGTTCTGTTAATAAAAATAACTTCTGCATTAATATCTCTTATTGGATCAATTTCAGCAACACCATTACTATCAACCATAAAAATAAACAAAGGTTTATTTGGCGTTTTAAAACTCTTCTCAATTGACAAATTAATATCATTAGTGCTAATATTTAAATCAAATATTTCAGAATTAAAAGTACCTATTTTTATTTTATTATTAACTGAGTCAAATCTGTTAGTTTCTATATCTTGAAAACTTAGAGTAAAACCAAGAGGTAAATCATAATCTAATAATTTTTCTCACTCATTTAGGTTATCTTCATTAGGAAGATTATTTTTTATAAAATCCTTCAATGTTTTTGTTTTATCAATTAACTGCATAGATCCAAAAAAATCATTTCTAATATATCTTAAATATTCATCTTCATTCTTAAATTTATCAATTACAGAAAAATATACCAAGTTTTTGCCTTGGCTATTAAAAGTTATCTTAAACTTAATTGAATCACGAGGATGATCTGTATCATATTCAAAATTAATTTTTATTCCATTTAACTTTTCAGTAAATTCTTTATTATCATTTATCTTGAAATAATCTTTTATTGGTTTAGGACTTTTTTTATGAGTATAAAGAAGTGTTGGAACTTCAAGAACGGACTTATCAACAACTTGAATAATTTGATCTTGATTTTTATCTAGAAAGTCTTTTATTGAATCCAATGATGTTGTTTGAGAAGCCGCACAAGAAGAAATTACAATCGGAGAAAGAACTACTGATATTAAAAATATGTGTGTTTTAAGTGCTTTTTTGTTCATCAATTAAATTATATCAATCTATTTATAAATTATTATATTACAATACCTTAAAAAAATCTTCCAATTTTGAATTTTGATTTAAAAATTGTGAATAAACTTCACTAGTTTTTGTAATTTTTATCAATGGGTTCAACAAAGAAAAAACTTTGTATGTAAACCTTAGTGTTCCATTGCTAACATCAGGAATAATTGAAAGTATTTCAATATCATAAGCATTATTATTTAATTTTTTAGATTCACCAAAAATAATATTATTTTTTTTGACATTTTGTACTACAAAATTTCCTTGTTGATCCTCAGTGGGCTGAGATATAGTGAAGACATCTTTTCTAAAAATTATTTGCTCGTTTTGATTAAAGAAATTATTCAATAAATTTTGTTCAGGAGATGTTCTAGATTGATTATATGCAAAAATAGAACCAATTATAATGACAGGAGAAGAAATAGCAATTATTGAACCAATACTTATTAGTGTTAATTTAATTTTTTCACTTTTTATTTTCATTTTTATCCCTTGTCATATTATTGTTTTTATTATCTATTTATAATTATTTATAAATAAAAAGTCGAAGTTATAATTATCGCAATTGAAAAAGCTGCTATAGTTAAAAATGCAAATCCACCAATTAATATATATATTATTTTTCTTTTTTTATTTTTTTCAAACATATTTTGCCTCTATCTTACTATAACTTAGTTTATTGGAGAGTCAATAGAAATTTTATTTACTGATTTCTTTGATTGTTCTAAAGCAATTTTTGATTGTTCTAAATTATCTTCATATTTATGAATAACTTCTTCTACAGTTCCGACATATAAAAACATTGAATCAGGAATGTGATTTAACTCTCCAGTTAAAATTCTTTCCATACTTGATAATGATTCATCAAGAGTAACAAACTTACCTTCTATTCCAGAATATTTTTCAGCAATAATAAATGGTTGTGTCATAAATTTCTTAATTCTTCTACCAATACGTACATTTTTTTTGTCAATTGATGTTAAAGCATCAAATCCTAAAATGTTAATAATGTCTTCTAAAGATTTTAATTTTTCTAAATATTGAATTGTTGCTTTAGCAATTCTAATGTGTTTCTTAGAAGTATATTTCTTAGATAACAATTTAGAAGATGAAGCAAGTGGATCAACAGCTGGATAAATACCCTCTGCTGCTAATTGTCTACTCAAAATAATAGTTGAATCAAAATGGGCAAATGCTGCAACCGCTGC
>JAGUQV010000053.1 GCA_030154525.1 Mycoplasmataceae bacterium
TAGTTCAAAAGTAGTCAGATCTACTCAACAAAGTGGATGAGATAATTTTAAAATAGACAAGGCAGATACATTGACTTTTACTAATTTTATTTACAACAATTCATCATTTCAACTTTATTCTACATCAAATGATGGAACTGATGGGAATGGACATGATTCACATTCTGGTATCAATACTCAAATTTTACAATCAGGAACATGAGAATCAAGTCAATTACATTTTGATGTAAATTTTTCAATTCAAAATGAACCTTCATTTTTTTCCAAACTTAAGGAAACTATTCTAAGTAAATTGAACCCGGATATAACTGATATCAGTCCTGGAGAACAGGCTATAGAAAGTACTTTAACTGATGCGCTTGTTGGTGTGTTCATGGATACTAATTTTAAGGATGAGTATAAAATTATTAATATTAATGGAGAGAATTTTAAAAATGTAATATACAATAAATATAAGAAAGTTGTTGATGAAAACTTAAAAGAAATCAAGTCTTTAGCATTAATTTTAGACAAAATTAAAAAAAGACAACAAAATTACACATCTGATACAAAGTCAAAATCCATACCTAGTTTATTTGGTATATATAATAGTGATAATATTGATTATTTTTTAACATATAATCAAGTACCTATTTTCAAAACAAAAGAAAGAATCGAATTAGAACCATTGACTGATTCAAACTATAAACGTACGTTCTATTCATTATATTTAGAAAATTCAATATTTGATACATATAATTGAAATGAATTAAATTATGAAAAATTTAAAAATATATCTAATTTAGTTTCAGAAGATGGCAATAAAGTAAGCAATAATGCTTTGATTAATCCAGAGATAAAGAATGGATATTTCACAATCCCAAATGGTGTTAGTGAGTATCAAGGAATGTTAAATGATAAATTTGGAGATGCACCAAGAGGATATTCAAATAACTTTTACTATGCTCTTAATTCATACAATAAAAACTTAAAATACTTAAATAAAAAATATTCAAATAAACTTCCAAGTCATATTAATAATAAATTAATTAATGGTACAAATATTTTAATATTAAGAAATGAAAATACATCAGTTGTTGATAATTCAAAATCAATACTTGATACTTACTATGGCGAATTTATTTCATTAACATATGATTTTAATGAATCATTAGCAAATAAAAATACTTTGATTTATGACAATGTAACTCTAAAATCATCTATTGAAGCAAACACCAGAATAGATCCTGCTAAAGTTATTGTAATTTATGATCTATCAGGAAATATTATCA
>JAGUQV010000056.1 GCA_030154525.1 Mycoplasmataceae bacterium
AGAAGGAAAAATGAATCTATATGATAAATTAGACAAACCTGCAAGAACAATGTTAACTAGTGAAGCAACTTCTAATAGATCAACCCATATTGTCGAAACAAAGAAGGGTGCAAGATTTCTTTCACCTATTGAATGTGAACGCTTAAATGGATTTGATGATAATTGAACAGAAGGAATGCCTAATAGAGCACGTTATTTCACAATGGGTAATGCTTTAATAGTTGGAGTTGTTTCTGAGATAATGAAGAATATTGGTTAGAGCCACTCATTAATATTATAATATTATTAAAATTTTGTTAATTTATAGTAATATTTAATCACAAAAAAAGGTGAATAATATTAGTGTAGAAGAGATTTGAAATAAATTTGAAGAAAAATTTAATATTGATGAAGAAATTGATTTTTTTACACTTTCTTCCTTGCTGAGAGTTATAGTTGAAAAAGAAAAATTGAAAAAGAAAATTGAAGATTTACATTATTCAATTATTCATAAGTTTTTACATTGAGAATCAATACGCAGTGATAAACCAGCATTTTTAATTTCAATAATAAATATTTTAGAAAAGCTTCCAGATAAATATAATTGTGAATACATAAAAAAACAAATTATAGAAAATATTCCTGAAGAATATGATTTTTTTAAAATATATGATTACGGAGACATGGTGAAGAAACCATATAAATTAATTATCAAAAATTTCTGTTTTTTTTCATACCAGGAAAAAATATTTTTTTATACTGGCAAAATAGCGGACAAAAATAATGGCAAGACAATAACCTTTATTTCTAAAAATAAATTTGCTTTAAGGGATATATATTATTTTAATTTTCAATATGTAACTATTAATTATAATGCTACAATATTTATGGAAGTATATAGCGAAAATTTTTCAGATACCATTAGAAAAAGTATTTTTCATAAATATTCAATTCAGAACTATGATGAATTACTTTTACTTTTAAATTTTAAAACATGACCACTTGAAATTGATAAAATTAATGAAAGAGAAATATTAATAGATATTCACAAATTCACACTTGGCACTTTTGAATCTAAGACCAATGAAAAAATTTTGCCATTTTTAAAAAATCCATATATAGCTAAAATATCTCTAAAAAGAAAAAAAATAGATGAAATAATTTTTTCATATAATGTTAGCGACAAGACAATAATGAAGAATAATCAAAAAACCTGAGAGATGGAAAGCGAATTATTAAGGGAAATGATAGAAAATAATTCATATTTTTTAGATGTTGATAAATCTATATATGAAAAATTTTCTTTTTCATGATTATCTTTCTTTAAGAAATCAAGAATTAAAAATGAAGAAAAAAACAAAGAAATTTTTTTAATCTCCTTTAAGTCTGAGGAAGAAAAATATGAAATATTTAAAAATTTATTCATAAATAATGAAGAAAATAATTTATCATCAAAAAGAGTAGACGTTATTTCGAGTCAGGACATACATAATTGGAATTGAATTGGAGAAGAAAATGGCAAAACACCAAAGAAAATTTTGAAACTTCTTGAGGTTCAACAAAAAATAATTCTTTTGGGCCCTGCAGGACATGGAAAAACTTTCTCACTCATCGAAATAATTGATTTTTACTTATCAAAATTTTTGATTGTTAAATTAATTTGTCCAACTTGAAAAGCAATTGGTTTATATAATGATAAAATCCAATCTTCCACAGTTGAAAAAAGGAACAAAAATTTATATGATGATTTTTTTGATGATGTAGATTTATTAATAATTGATGAAATTTCTTTAATTGGTGAATGAACATTTTTATCTAAAATAAAAAATCATACACAAATTATATTTTCTGGCGATACTAATCAACTAGGTCCAGTAAACAAGAAAACAAAATTTAGACAACATGAATGACTTTTTGAAAACGCAACAAAAGAAAAGATAATTGACTTAAAAAATGATAAAAATTATAGAATTTCAAATTTACCAGATAATCATAGTGGTAAACATATTTTAAAAAAAATACTTGAAGGAAATTTTGATTTTAAGAAAAATGTTAAAAATGTTAATTTTTTTTATTCAATAGAAGAAACAGTTTTGAAGTTAAAAGAATTATCTATGAATAATTATACAATTATAACGCAATTTAATGGAGGCATTTGAGGGGTAGACTTTTTAAATAGATTGTTAAGAAATGGTTATTCAGAAGAGTTTCGAAAAGGTGATAAAATTATTTTTATTAAAACAGAAGTAAACTTTAGTAATATAGACAATCGAGAAAAAGCTGAATACTACATCGGTCTTTCTGGAGAAGTTATTGATATAGAGATATCAACTTCTATTTCAAATGAAAAGAAATATATCATTAAAGATGATCATGATAAAATAATAACAATTAAGTCAATTGATGAAAAAATATCAAATATAATCGAGCACTCATATGTTATGACAGCTCATATGGCTCAAGGATCAACCATTAAAAATGTAGTCGTCCTTTCTCCTTCTGCAGTAGATTATGATTGGTTGTATACTGCAGTATCAAGATTTTCTGAAAATATTGAAATTATTTTTGTTGCTGGCGGGTCTGAATATATTAAATTTAATAAAAAAATAAAAACTAGCATTGTATAGTTCTAGCATTAAAATTAAAATAAAATAATATTAATTATTAAGAGAATTTCTAATATACTTTTCAGAATTATTTTGTATTGCTTTTTTTTCTTGTTCCGAAAAAATCGTGAATATAGCTGAAGTATTTCCGTAACTTACAGAAACTGAATCTTGCATATTAAAACTAAACTCTTTCCAAATTCAATTTTGATTAATATTATAGTTAAAATTTTCTAAAATATAACTTATATTCAATTTTCTTTCAGATTTTATATCTTTTTTATCCTTGTCGAGCGTTTTAACTAAACTTGAAAAGTGTTCTTTATCAATATCTTCCAAATCATCTTGGTCAGATAATTCGCGAATATGTCCTTCTTTATTTTCAAAAATATTGACTTGTATATCTAAAAGATCTTCTAAATACTTATTTATTATTTGTTCATCATGAGATTCATCATGTTTAACTTTATTAGCTATTTCCCTTAGTTTTTTAATATCTTTATATACATCTGAATTATAAAGAGTCTTGAAGTGTTCTTTTATTAATGGTTCAATATTTCTTCCATATTGATTATTTTTCCCACCCTCAATTTCTATTTCACATAGAGCAAAAATATTCCTCATATATTTTTCTCATTTATTTGAAAAATCAATTATAAATAGTAAGAATGTTTTTATATATATTCTATTCAATTCAATAATTAAATCTTTTTTTACTTTTTCTGAAAGAAATTCTTTTTCTTTTTGAACTTCAACATTAGTCGTATTTCTGTTAATTCTGGAATTTTTAATAGTATAAATACCATTTTTCAGATAATCTATTTGTTTGCTAGCTTCTTTGATTGCATTATCAATTTTTACTCTATAAGAATCTGATAGTGAATTAATAATAATTTTCATATCTCAATAATTAAACGCATTCTGAGTTATTCCATATAGTTTTCTTTGTTTATTGCTATTATTTTCAAATCTTTTTTTCATTATTAACCTACCGCTATTATTTTTGTAGAAATTCTACGCCAATAAATTTTATTACTTTTTTTATAGTTTGCGCTTTTTAACACATTAAAGTTAAAACATGTTTTAACAATAAAATAGATCAACACATATTGTTGAAACAAAGAAGGGCGCAAGATTTCTTTCGCCTATTGAATGTGAACGTTTAAATGGATTTGATGATAATTGAACTGAAGGAATGCCTAATAGAGCAAGATACTTTACAATGGGTAATGCTTTAATAGTTGGAGTTGTTTCTGAGATAATGAAGAATATTAAGTAATAATAAAATAAATTTTGATTTGTAATGTAATGTTATTAAAAATGGCAAAATCATTGATGAATCATTTTTAGATATTAGATAATTGAATTAAGAAATAAATAATTGATAATTTTTATCAAGAATATTCTAGTAATGTTATTTATAATGAATTAAAAAACAAGAAAAATAATCAATATCAGTGATAGTAGACCAATAAAGATAAAATTTCTTTTTCTAAATTAATTTGTCAATAATTTTGCTGTGGTTAGATGGTATATTTGTGATTTTCTCATGTATTAGTTTTATTAAATTATCATCATCAAAATCAATTCCTGATTCTCTTAAAATATTATTAAAAAACTGTTTATTGGTTCGTATTTTAGATTTTTCATAAAGTTTTGAATTAGAATATGTTTTTCAATCACTTCCAATAAACGATCAGATCAAAAAATCAAAAGATTTACCTTCATCATAAATTCTTTCAATTTCAGGATGAATAATAATATCTTTTTCTTTTAACTGTTCTTTTGATTTGATTCATCTTTGTTTAACATGCTCATAAGTTATATCTAAAGCATTTCTTTGTTCAATAGAATCATCATCATGAATAACAAATATTCAAACATTAAGTAGCGAATTATGGTTTCTTTTCTCTTCTTTTATGCTCATATCATCAATAGAAAAATCTCTATTAGGAGTGCGTGTTGATTTATCCATACTAATAAATTTTATTTTATTCTTGTCTAGATAATGATTTAATCCTTCATAAAAGTTTTTTTCTGTATTTGAAGCTTTTCCTTCTATTGAATAAATTAAAATATAGTTCATTTTAAATTTCACCCAACTCAATATCTATATCGTTTTCTGATGGATGCGAACCAATTTTATTTTCTAAATATTTTTTAACAAAATTATTTTGCTTTCTTATCATTGGAGATGATGATACTTTTGTTATTTTTCTCTTATCTTCAAATTCATCATCTTCAATCAAAAATATTTGTTTATTCGAAACATAAGATGAAAGAATATATGGATCATGAGATGTATAAAACATTTGAATATCATTATTTTTAGCTATTTTATATATGAATTTTTTAAAAAAATTAACTAAACTATGATGTAATGAAGTTTCAATTTCATCAATAAGAATTAAACCGCCTACCATATGTTCTGAATTATTATTTTCTAACTCGAATTTCAAAGAATAAAAATAATGTAATAACTTGATAAACTTTTGAGTTCCTGTAGAAAGAGAAGTAATATTTATTTGAGATCCATTTTTTAAATTTACATGATTAATATTTCTAATTAATCCATTTTCATCTTTCAAATAATTAATACTCTCTATTTCTGGATCTGCCAATCTTAGAAAATTTACTAATTTTCCGCCGCTTATGTCGCTTATAATATTTTCTAAATAAATTATTCTTCTATTTATAGGTCAAACCATATTATCATTAATTATATCTCCCATATAATTAGTGTCATTTTTTATAAAATTAACTCTTTTTGAAAATGATTCAACACTGGCTTCAATCTTCTTTACGAATCCAATATTTGCAATAATTTTAGAATCAAAATCATAAAAGTTATGAAAAAATCCATTTTCATTGATTAATAATTCTACTGAAAATTTTTTTACAACAAAATTTTCATCATTTTGACCAAAAAATATTTTGATTTTTATCTCTTTAGTTTTATCATTTGAAAAAAGATTAAATATATCAAAGTAATATTTTTTTAATAATTCTTTAAATTCTAATATTAATATTTTGTCATCGGAATCAAGAACAATATTTTTATCATTAACAAAAATTGCAGGATAATAAATTAACATTTTATCAGGATGAATCTTTTTTTCAAATAGTATTTGGCTTAAAAAATCTTCAAACATAGTTTTATTGAAATATCTAACAAAAATAACGATCGCTTCAAATATTGATGTTTTACCTTTGGCATTTGCACCACCAATTGCAGCTATTGGCGAAAAAATAACATCTTTTGGATTCCTTCTAATAAAATATCCTTTATCTATATCTAAATTTATTTGATTTTCATTAGGTTCTAAATCAAAAGAAACTTTTTCTTTAAAACATTTAAAATTTTCTATTTCGATTTTAGTTATAAACATATAATCCTCTATTCAGTAGCAATTTTTTTACTACTTAATTATACATTTTTTAAAGTTTTTATATAAAATTTTTATTTTTCATATTTTTTTTGTTATTTCTTGAAAATTAATATTTAAATTCTATCTAAAATACCTTAAAAAACCGCGAGAGAATAATGAAAATTTATATAATATAAATAAATTAGAAAAATTACTAAAAAAATACCGATTAGAAAACATGTTATATTTTCTTAATTAATCAACTTATTTGCAAGAACAATCTTAACTAGTGAAGTAACTTCTAATAGATCAACACATATTGTAGAAACAAAGAAGGGCGCAAGATTTCTTTCACCTATTGAATGCGAACGTCTAAATGGATTTGATGATAATTGAACAGAAGGAATGCCTAATAGAGCAAGATACTTTACAATGGGTAATGCTTTAATAGTTGGAGTTGTTTCTGAGATAATGAAGAATATTAAGTAATAATAAAATAAATTTTGATTTGTAATGTAATATTATTCAAAATTATGCAATCTTTGATGAATCATCTTTAGATATTGATATATTCAAAAGAAGCAATTCATTTTTTTAAAGAAAATTATGAATATTGAAATATCTATAAAATTAATAAATAGATATATAGCTAGGAACTTATATTTTGAAAACTTTGATTCTCCTGCTTCAAGAATCAAATGATTCGTTTTTTTCAGGTATAGAACGAAAATCAATTTCAATAATATAATCATCATAAGTAGTTTTGTTAAGTTTTTCTCCTTCATACAATGTCCCATAATCATCTCGTATTTGAAATGTTGAATTAGTAGTTTGAGAATATGTAATTAAATAAATTTTGTTAAGTTTTTCAAAGTAACTTTTTGAAATAGTTTGGTTTTTTTTAAAAAACTCTCACAACATTCAAATTCCAGAATAAAAACCATTTAAAACAACATGCCCGTGATACATAATTAAATTGACAACATTACTATTTATATACGGCTTTTTTATTTTATTTTCAATAGTTTCTTTAAAATTAGTTCACATCTTCTCAATTATTGAATCCAGATCCATTACTATTTTTCCATTTTCATTTACTCCAGAAGAAAGGCTTTTTTCAAAATCAATATTATTTTGTTTAAATGTTAATACATCTAGAAAAAACCCTGTTATTTCAAAAATCTCGTTATTAATAGTAAAATCAGGTTTGTTGTTATCATTTTGATTACCAAATTCTAAACTTAGATTCTTTTGGAGCAATTTTTCTTTAACGTCAGGTATATATTGAACTAATATTCAAAAAATACACAATTCAACAAAAGATGATTTATCTGTAAATAAATTATTGAATACACCGTTAATTTTTGATCCACTCTTAAATTCTCTAAAAAAACTATCTTCTTGCAACATATATAATTCTTTGTTCGTTAAATTCAAAATTAGACCCTTTCTAATTACTGATAATAAAAATAACTTAATAGATATACTTTGATTTGAGTTTTTAGTATTTGACATTATTAAAATTCTATCATCATAAAAGCAAAACAAATAATTATAAAAATATATAAAGTTTTCAAATTAATTACCAATCATGAAAACTTGTTGTGTATTTTTGATTAATTTATTAATTTTAAAAATTTTTAAAAATTCGAACATAATAATATTGTAGAAACAAAGAAAGGCACAAGATTTCTTTCACCTATTGAATGTGAGCGTCTAAATGGATTTGATGATAATTGAACTGAAGGAATGCCTAATAGAGCAAGATACTTTACAATGGGTAATGCTTTAATAGTTGGAGTTGTTTCTGAGATAATGAAGAATATTAAGTAACTTAAAAAAATATACGATAAGTTTTTAAGATTGATAATTAATTTGGTAACTTTATAATAAAAAATTACTAAATATTTTATAATTATTTAAATTTTACACATATTTTTATATATTACAATATAATTACTTTCAAATGAACAACAAAGATGAAGAGAAAATTTATGATATTATTGATTTTTGCAATAATAAAATCTTTTTATTTGATTCAATAAGTAAATCAAAGAATCCAAAAAAACAAGCAACTTATGATTCATTTTTAGTAGAGTCTTCAAAGGAATTTTTTGCAAAATTTTCAAATAATGACTTTGATTTATTTTTGAAAAACAAAAACATACCAGAGTCTGAAAGAATTATTATAGCGAATACAATAAATCCGATTCGTCAAGACTATAACTTTAACTGCAAAACATACGGAAGTTGTGGGATTGATTATCCAAATTCAAAAGACTTATGAACTCAACTAATATATCTCATAAATATTTTAAAAGATAAAGAAGAAGAAAATAGATATTTTATTGATTTTGAAATGCAAGATGTTGAATACAAAATAAATATAAATAAGACCAATGATATAAAAGAGTTTTTAGGTGGATTAAAAAAACAAATGATTGTTTTTCAAAAAGATCAAGACACAAAAAATTTAGAAGCTTTAACTAAATCGCATAGCAAACTTAAAGAAGAGTTTAAACAATTTAAAGATGAATTAACAGAAAAAGAAGTTAATGACATTAAAAGAGAAATAATAAATGAACTCATTGCACTCTTTCCTCTAGTTTCTAAAATTAAAAATTTATACAATATTTTTTTAATTCCATCAAAAATTAAAAAAATTAAATTAATTGAAAGCAATGTCAATTTTGAATAATAATGTAACCTAATTTTATAATACTGCATGATTGTACGGGGTACATCTTCTTTACTTATTTCAAAAAAATTATTTTCAACATAACTTTTATAATAAAAAAATTCTTATTATAAAATAATATATAATATTAAACTTATGATTAACACAGCAGATAAAGAAGGCCGAAAAATAAAATTTTTCTATTCAGAGTTAGTACCATTAGAAACACCTTTCAATGTGCATATTCATAAATTTTATATAAATAAGAAAAGAAAAAATGGTAATATACCAATAAATTGATCTATTTACGAGATGGGTAAAATAAAAATGATAACTTGTCCATCACCTTCAAATTTTGAATTAATTTTCAAGAAATGAATTGCACTAGAAAATATATTCTTTGAGCAAATCAAAAAAAGGTCTATTTCTATAAATCAATACCCCTGTTCAACATATAAGAATAAAAATAAAAAAAGTGAACATTCAATTTTTAGCGATAGTTATTTTAAATATGAAAATCGTTTGAAATATAATAAAATGGTAGAATTAGTTTCTGAAAAATCTGAAAACCCTCTTCTCTACGCATCTAAATTAGATATTAAAGCATATTTTTCATCAATATACATTCACTCTATTGAATGAGTTTTTTATGAAGGTACTTTTTACGAAAGAAAATTGAAAAAAAACAAACTTACTGATAATAAACAATTTCCAACCAATATTCATAGTATTGCTACAAATCTCTCTTCAAATCAAACAAACGGATTACCTATTGGTCCGAATTTATCAAGAATCATATCGAATATTATAG
>JAGUQV010000087.1 GCA_030154525.1 Mycoplasmataceae bacterium
ATTGTTTTTATTTAGACTATTTTTTTTGGAATAAGCAACGAGGGAATCCTTTATCGAAAATTTTGCTTTTGCAATTTCACTTCCCATTTTTAAAATTCTAATATCTTCTCCTAAGTAGATTTTCTCTTTCAAAATTGCTGCTTTCTTTGCTTCATTAGAAATTTCTTTATCATTGAATTTTATGATTATGTCTTTTTTAAGTTTTTTAAACTCTATGATCCTAGAAAGTATTTTTTCTTTCTTGTTACTTTTTTCCGTTTCTACTGTTGATGATGGAATTGAATTAAACTTTTCATAATTCTTATTGTAATCATTTATGAATTCTTGCTTTATCTCTCTATTGTATTTAATGAAATTAAGTTTTGCTCTACCAACCTCTCCGATATAATCTCCTTCAAAAGTTAAATCCTGTAACTGTGAACCTAGTAAAATTTTATTATTCGCTTTTAATTCATTTAATTTTGTTTTATAATCATTATTTATTAGCTCCATAAACAAAATTGGGTTTGCAATAAATAATTTTAACCCTAATTTTTTTCATCTTTCTCTTGAATTATTTTCTTTAAAATTTTTGATATCAAATTTTATTTTTTGTCGGTTTGTTTGTTTTATATTTTTTATATTTTTTATATTTTTAATATGCATTAATTTTTCAGCGTCATCAAGTTTCTTAAAATCATCATTTACCTTTTTTGAATATTTTTTTGCCTCTTGATAATTTTTTTTATTAAACTTAATATTGTCTCTAGCTTTTTCAAAAATAGTTAGTTTTTCTTTTTTTAAAGAAGACTTTTTCTCTATTTTATTTTCTCTTTTATCAACTTTATATTTTGTTTTTAATAAATTAATTTTCTCATTATTTTTAAATTTATATTCTAACTTTTCTTCCTCTGGAATTTTAAAAAATCATTGAGAATCATAAGCCAAAAAAGAGTCATCTATTTTTTTGTTGATAAAATTAATCAATGATTTGTTCAATTTCTCTTCATTGATCTCATTAAAATAAAGAATATTATCTGGAAAAATGTATTCTTTCAAAGAATTATAATTAGCATGATCTGTTTTTTTAATATTTTTTTTATAATACTCAAAAAAGAGCAAAAGTTTTTGATATTTAATTTCTTTATTTTGGGCGTATAAATAAAGTTGACTTATTTTCTCTTGAATTATTTTCGGATCATCTCCTGTTGTTTTTATAGAATTTATCGTTTTTTTTGCAGAAAGAAAATTATCTCTTAATGTTTTCTTTATGTCTCTTATTGTGAGAGATATAAAATCAGACAAATCTAATTTTGTATTTAAAGATTTTTCAAGTGTCTTTATTTTTAAAATTTCATTTTTGAATTCCATTTTTATGGAAGATTTTTTAAAAGCATTCTTTATTTTAAAATTTTCTTTAATAGAAACTAAATTTATTTTATCAAGTTTTTTCTGAATTCTAGTTTTTTTAATTTCTCGCTCAGCATTCAATTTCTTACAATGTAATTTCATTGATATAGAACCTTCTCCAAAATTATTTTTATAATCAAAGGAATCACCATAATAATTCAATAATTTTGGATTATCATAGCTAATCTTAGTTTTGTTATTCATTTATTTATCCTTGCCTATTATTTTTTCTCTTTTGTTATATCACTCTTGTCTTATTCCCATTCTCAATAAAATTCTTTTTCTATTTACTAATAATAATTCGTGACACATTATTCCAGCCATTGATAGTAATAAAAAAAATATTACTAAATTCAATCAAAGTTCATAAGGTGAAAAAAATATGAATATTGATGCACCTAAAAGCACAACTAATCAAATAGTTCTAAATATATAACCATATTCAATTTTCGATCTTGCAGATATAATAAATATTGCAAATACTATCAATCCTGAAACTCCGCCTATATAAATTGGCAAACTTCATTGATGAAAGATTGAAGTTGCTTGCTCAATCGTGATAGAGGGCTTACCGTTAAGTTGAAAATCATTTATTATTTTATTTATTAAATCTTGTTTAACATTAAATTGTAATATCAAGAAATTAATTGAAAAGATTAATATGAATGTTGAAATTAGGGACAAAAGAGAAATAAATGAAAAATAAGAAATATTTAATTTGTGATTTTGGATTTTTTCATTAGTCATTATAATATTATTAATTTCTATTCAAGTATTATTTTTTATTCAATCTTAAAAGAACATTTTCAAATGATTTAGCAATGCTAGAAATTACTAAATTAACATCAAAGTTTTTACTTCTTAATTGATCTTGAGTGGCTTTATCTCTAAATCCACTTTCATCTCATGCAGCTCAAACATTCATAAAAGATGAATTACCATTATCAGGTCTTGAATTCATTGAATTTGCTGCTCCTGCATAAACTGCTTCAAGTATTTTTTGATCAAACACTTCTGTAATATTTGTTTTATCTTCTAATATTTTTTTGGCTTCAGCACCCGCAATTACTTTTCCCATACTTTTATACTGAGAACTAACAACTTCTTTATCAGTTAACAAAATATCCATAAAATCTTTCATATCTGCTACTTTTTTCGCATTGGTAGAATTTCTGGCATTAATTCCATATACTCATCCTCCAGGAGCTTGAATGAATTTTTTTCCGGTTTTTATTTCTGGAATAGATTTCACATCTACACCTTCAGACATTCATTTATTTTTATTTCAAGGTCCGTCAATAATAAAACTATTTGATTTTTCCTTAAAAAGTGATTCTGTTTTACTAAAAAATATGTCTCCACCTAATGCCATTCAATCTTGCCCACTTAATGCTGCGCTATTTATTGTACTAGCTATAAAAGTAACCGCTTCTTTTAGTTTTAAAACGTTTCCTGTTGGATTAGTTTCTGATATTTTTGCCATATCTGACTCATATTTCTTAGTAGTTTCGTTGTAACTAATCAAACTTTTACCAACGGCAATACCATCATTTGATTCTAAAAATCCAGCTACAAATCCAAGAGATGGTCATAAATCATAGAATGCTGTAGAAAACATTGAATCCGCTCATTTATCAGCATCTGTTGATTGAAAAACTTCCTCTAATGTTTTTGCATTTGTCGCTGTTCCCTTTGTAAAGGCAATTAAAGATTCTACATTGTGGTTAAATGCAAAATATGCATTTCTTCCATTAACTACACCTTTTCCCAAGTTAGCAAATTCTTGTTTTTCACTTTCTTCAGCAATTCCATTTCCATTTGTATCAAAAATAGAATCTTCCATTCCAGAAGTTAAGGCTTCAACTGATTCAAATGCCATAAGAGCCTTTTTATCTTGAGATAAAACAGGAATTCTGTCCAATGGCATATAAATTAAGTCTGCAACTTTTTGATCTTGAAAACCCAATGTGTCAATTAATCCCATACCATCAAAGACATTGTTAATCAAAAATTGAATTTCTGTTCTTCCTGAGACTTTTTCATACTCTTTTTTTGCTTTGTTGAAAGTTTCCACTCAACTTTGTTCAACATAAACACCAATTTTGTTTTTATCAAATCCAGTAGCATTTGAATCAGTACCACATGAAACTGCTGTAATTAATGGCGAAAAAGAAACAACTACTCCTCCCAAACCTAATAATGTATTTTTGAAAATTGATTTATTCATCATTTTAATCCTTTTATTTTTAATATATTGTTATAGTAATTTTAATCTAAATAGTAATATTTGGTTGTTTAGATATCAAAAACTTAGTTTAAAAAATAAAAGTTTGATTTCTTTGTAATGATTATATTTACTAATTAATTTAAAATAGTATACTTAGTAATTATAACATTATTTTATTTAAAACAAACTTTTTTTCATTCAATTACCTTTTTGCCAAATAGCGAAATTTGAAATACCTCTAAATACTTCATCAAGCGCCATTGCAAAAAATATTCCATTAACTCCAAAGGTAAAATTATCAGGATTTTTACTCAATAAAAGATAACCAACAATAAATCCAATCAAAACTGAAAATCAAGTTAAAATTATTGAAGAAATCATATTTGCTTTTAAGTTTCCTGATGGTCTTACTCCCGAAAGAAAAATAATATTTGATGTTCTACCAAATTGAAGAAATATCGTTAAAATTAAAGGTACAAACATCAAGTCATTCAAAAGATTTCTATTATCAATAACTATTTGATTTGGTCCGATTGAAAAAAAATCAATGATAGGAGATCTTAAAAATACCAAACCGATCGCTAAAGATATGTCAAAAATGATTGCTATAATAAAACATTTTTTAATTTCCTTTCTTGCTTTTACATAATTTGAAGATCCAATATCTCTTGATATTATTATTTCAACACCAATACTGAGGGCGACGGAGGAAATAGTTATAAAATTCGCAAACGTTAGAATCATTGTTCTAGAAAGATTCAAAAAGTTTGTACCTGATTCACCATCAATGAATTCTTGTGGAAATTTCATTCCCATTTGGGCAATTAGAATACCCATAACAAGTGAAGCGAAAGTGAAATTAATTTTTTCCGCACTAATTGGAGCACTTACTC
>JAGUQV010000014.1 GCA_030154525.1 Mycoplasmataceae bacterium
TACCAATAAAAAAGACTTTTGTAAAAAAAGTCTTTTTTGCTCCAAAATTTAATTACCAAACAAAACAAAGGAACAATTACATTATAATGAAAAACAAATACAAAATTCAAGAAATTACATTTTTAGAAAAAATAAATTCAATGTTTATATTAATGAATAATATTTCAAATATTAATTCTGAAAGCTACATCGAATATAAAATGAAGAGATATGCTTTTCTGGGAGAAACTTTTAGACTCTCAATTGAATCAGTTCGGAAGATCTTTCAAAACACTTTTATAATAAAACAAGAAATTTTTTGAAGAGGAAAACAGAGATTTGTAATTGACAATAAAACATACTCATATGAACACTTTTTAAAAATTGAAAAATCTAAAGTTATTAAAAAAATCAAAATTTATGAAGAAAAGCAAAATAGAAAATATTATGAATTAAATCAAAAAGTTCATAAAATTTGTAAGAACTTTAAGGGTTTGCTTTCGGCAAAAACAATTGTTGGATTATTAAGATATTTTAATATATCAATTTCGCCAAAGCATTTATACTTTTTAATTAGAAATAAGAGATTGCCATTTATAACTCTGAGAATATTTCCATATTTAAAGCTTGGCAAATATCATAAGGGTAAGCACAGAGAAACCAAGCATTGAATAACTAAAAGGCTGAATGAAAGACCTTTAGAAGCAAATGAAAGAAAATATATAGGACATTTTGAAGTAGATACTGTTGAGGGCAAAAAAGGTGATGAATTTAATATTTCAACAATGATAGACAGATCATCAAAACGTTTAAGCGCAACTTTGTATAAAGGAAAAAGCTCAACTTCATTTTTAGAAGCAACTATTAAAAATATATCGAAACAATATTCTGAATTAAAAACTCTAACTTCTGATAATGGAAGTGAAAATGCAAGACTAAATGAAGTCACAGAAAATTGATATTGTACTGATGCATATTCATCTTGACAAAAAGGATCGATTGAACAAAAACACAAACAATTTAGAAA
>JAGUQV010000085.1 GCA_030154525.1 Mycoplasmataceae bacterium
ATTATCAGCAAATTCTTCATTATCATAAAATTCTTCATTAGAGGTTTCAGATGATTGAACTATATTGTCTGCAGGATGTAAATCATCTTCAATGTCATAAAATTCTTCAAAGTTAGGTATTTCACTCTTGTATAGAGTTTGTTTTTCAATAGGTTCTGAATTATTTTTTTTCAATTCTTTCAGCTTTTTGTGATTGTCACTCAATCAGAAATAGGTAAATGGTAAAAATATTGCCCCAGATAATCAATTACCAATCATAGCTGGAATCATATTAATAAAGACACTTCTAAAAGATCAATCAGCAAGAGAAATGGGAACATTGAAAATACCTTGTCCAATATTTTGCATTATTGGATTATCAGCATGAGCTCAACCAAATGCAAATAAAATTGAATTAGCAGTTACGTGTTGGAAACCAACAATTGCAAATAATCATATTGGAAAATAAATTAAAAATATTTTTGCAATAGAGTGTTTTGTTGCCATAGTTGATCAAACAGTTCCGGCAACTAAAATGTTACATAAAATTCCTGAAATAAAAGCTTGTCATCACTCAAGGTGTACTTTCTTAGCAATAATTTGTTGTAAAATGAACAATTGTTTGTCACCGAAAACATTTGCCCCTCGTGCCAAACCCGCTATGATAAAAGCACCAATCAAGTTTCCTAATAATGTTAAAAATCATTTTAAAATAACAGGAGGAATTTTTACTCTCTTTGTCATAATTGCAATTGATGTTAAGTTATCTGAAGTGAACAATGATCCACCTAGAAATATTATCAATAAAAGACCTACCGGAAATAGGGCAGCAGCAATAATTAATGGTCATCCACCCATATTAATTGCAGGAGCAGTTCCAAGAGCTAATTTATCTTGTCAACCTGGTAAAAAAGTTCCAGGCTCTTGCATACCTGTAATAATTAAAACAAATGAAATGTATGCTATACCAACATAGATACACCCCATCATCCCTAGAAGAATTAATTTTCATCAAGTTAATTTTGTTTTTTTAACAGCATATTCTATAGCATTATTAAAATTATCATTATAATCATGCATAAAAGTTCCTTTTTCAATATTTTTAAGTTAATATATTATAATACTTTTATTTTAAAATGTTAAAATTAAATATATGAAAAAAAAAATAACAAATGGTCATACAAATACTTCTTATAAAGAAGGAGATTTTTTTTTACAAGAAAAAAAACTGAACAAGTTTAATCACAAAATAGATTATGAAATTTTAAAAGAATTTGATTTTATCCCAAAATTAATTTATCAAACTGACAAGGAAAATAAATGGGAATTTATATATGGTTCAATCCCAGAAATAAATGATAGTACATTAATTAAAATTGCTGATTCAATAAAGCAAGTTCATAATTCTAAAATAACTTTTCCTCCCTTTAATATTTCAGCAAGAATAAAAGAATATCGAAAAATATTATGAGAAAAAGGAATTAAAATTCCAATAATTCATGATTATTATAAGAGAATAAACTATATATTAAAGAATCAAGATAAGAACACACCAATTCATGGAGATATCTGAGACCAGAACTTAATTGAAGATAAATATGGAAAAATATTTATTGTAGATTGGGAATATGCACATATGGGAGATAAAAACTTTGAGTTAGCTTATATTATTGAAAGTTTAAAATTAAGTGACGAACAAGAAACAATTTTTCTAGAACAATATGATGATTATAACTATCAATTTTTAAAAAATCATAAAGAATTAGTTAATTATTTAATAATTCTTTGAAATAACTCTCAAACAATAAAATATTTTGAAGATGATGAATTTATTAAGAAATTGGAAAAATTTAAATTTGAACGAGAAAACAAAAATGTTTAGAAATTCTAAATTCTTCCTTGTTTACGAAGAGTTCTTTTTGTCTTGGCAGTTACTCTTAGAGTAATTTTTTCACCATTTTCAATAATGGTTACTTTTTGAAGATTTAAATTAAATCTTCTCTTAGTTGTATTAAGTGCATGAGAACGCAAGTTTCCTGACATTGGTTTTGTACCTGTGATATCATCTATTCTTGACATACTTGCCTCCTTATTGACATATTATTTAATATTATACATAAATATTTATTTTTAAATACAAAAATGTGAATGTTATAATTTGTTATTACTATAATTTTTTTATTTTCTCTACTATATTTTCAAAATCAAAACCTTTTTGTTTATAGAGTATATCACCATCCATTGATTTCCCGAAACCATAAGCTCCGATATGCAAGTTTTTTTGGTTTTTTTGGTGAATTGTTAATCATTTATAATCTGCAGAAGCTTCAATAGTAATTAAGGCTATATTTGCCTTAAAAAGATTTTCAAGTTCTTTTTCTTTTCAATGTGATAATTTATCAAGACAAGGAACTGAAACAACTCTAGTATTCTTAAAAGCATTTGCCACTTTTTTTGCCAAACCTACTTCGGATCCTGATGCAGCAATAACATAATCCGGATTAGAACAATCAATAAGTGAGTAGGCACCTTTTTTAATTTCTACAATTGATCTTTTCGATTCAAATGACTCTAAATTTTGTCTTGTCAATATTAAAATATTGGTATCTCTCTTAGAATTATAGGCCTCAATTAATGCGACTTTTGTCTCAATTTCATCGCAAGGTCTATGTACATTAACATTTTCAATTGATCTTAACATTGGTATTTGATCATATGGTTGATGTGTTGGACCATCTCCACCAACTTGATATGTATCATGAGTAAACGCAAAAATGTTAGGCAATTTCATCATTGCTCCTAATCTTATTGCACTCTTCATATAATCTGCAAAAACCAAAAATGTTCCACCTATCACTTTCAATCCTCCATGCAAATTAATACCATTAGAAATGGCTGACATAGCGAACTCTCTAATCCCTAAAAACAAAGAATGTCCCCCATCCAGAAATGAATTGTTAGAAATTGAAATTTGGGTAGAAGAAGAAACATCAACTCCAAGAGATAATGTATTTTTAACACTAAGATTTAAATTTGATATTAAATCCTTAATATAAATCCTTGTTGCTAAATTATTATTTTCAAATTTCACTTTATCAAAAATTTCTTCAAAATTTATATCATTATTAATTCATGATTCTATTTCCTTAAAATCTTTTGGATTATTTGATTTATATAAATTAAATTTTGATTCTCATTTTTTATATTCATCAAGCCCACGTTCATGAACTGACTTATTAAAATGATTATATACATCTTTATCTACTTCTCAATCAGTAAAATTAGTCACATAATGTTTATTGAATTTATCTAAATCTTCTTGAGTTACCATGCCGTGATGTCCTTTAAAAGAAGATTGAGTACTTAGTCCTTCAGCAATAATAGTAGTTACTTCTATAAATGAAGGTTTTCCACTCTTTTGAGCCTTCTTAATAGCATCATGAATATCGTCTGGATTATTTGAAGTTTTTATATAAAATCAATTGTTTGATTCGAATCTCATTTTCAAATTTTCAACACTAACATGATTCACAGCTGAATCTAATTGAAATGCATTTGAATCATGCAAAACAATTAATTTATTAAGTTCTAATCTTCCTGCAATTGCTGTTGCTTCATAAGTAATACCTTCCTGTAAGTCTCCATCACCAACAACCACATAAGTATAATGAGTAAACAAATCTGGAAATTTTTCACTTGTTTTCTCTTCTAAGAATTTTTGTGCTATAGCCATACCAACACCCATTGCAAAACCTTGTCCAAGTGGTCCAGTTGAAGCATCAATAAAGTTGTCTTTGTCATATTCAAATTCTGGGTGACCAGGTGTTTTAGAATCTTCTGTTTTAAAATCTTTTAAATCTTCTTTCTTAAGTAATCCAGCGAAATGCAAAATTGGATAAACAGACATTGATCCATGACCTCCACTTAAAACAAATCTATCTCTGTTAATTCATTTACCATCCTTATGATTTATATTTATAAACTTTGTAAAAAGTGTATATGTAATCGGAGCTGCAGACATCGTCATTCCAACATGACCTCCTTGAGCTTCTTGAATTGATTTTAATCCAAAATATCTCATAGCATTCACATATTTTAATTCTTTATTTGTTACCATTAATTCTCCTTTTTTATGTAAGTATCAACATATAAATATTATAATCTTTTTTTAAATTTAAATTCAATGAATGTAAATTATTTATATTTATAGTGTAATAAATTGTTGCGATGTGTTAAAAAATTATTCATAAACTGATTTAATATTTATAAAAAAATGTTTGTTTTTAACTATAATTTTTGCTTCAATTTCAGATAATTGATCAGTAAAAATAGTTGTAGTTTCTTGTGATTCATATGCTGTAATTAAATCGCTAATTTTATCAACAGAGACAAAATTAATTTTATCAATTTTTGTATTCTTGAAATCCTTATTTAATATTGGAATTATTACTTTTAGATTATCTTTAACATCAAATATTTTTTTAAATTTTTTAGTTGACTTAATAAATAATTCAATTTCTGGATTGAGAGTTAGTTTTTTATTTTTAGTTTTTGAATTTATGATAATGTTTCCATTTTTATTTTTTATTGTTTTGATATCCTTAGATAATGACTTTGAAATTAAATAGATGTAATTATAACCAATATAAACTTCACTTATTAATTGAATTGAAATATCATTACTTATAAAAGTAGAATTGCTATATATTTTTTTTAGAACATTTTTATTTAATAATTCCATGTACATTTTTTTGCCATTTCTTGTTTTTAATAAACTTGTATAAATTGGCGAAAATGTATTTTTTGAAATAATTTTAGTTCATATTAGAGCTATTATAATAACTAATGCTAATAAAGACATTATAATGTATAGTGTTATTTGAATCATACTAAATTAATTCTATCATTTACTTTTCATTACTAAAATTTTATCAACTTTATGATATTTTAACCTTATCATTTTTTGAATCATTTTTAGGTTTAAAAATATATTTATTCATCAGACCATCTGCAACCAATCCTCCAAACAATATACTAGGGATTAGAATAATTAATGTTCTCATCAATACAGGATTATCAATGAAACCAATTAAACCTGGAATGATTCCAATTAAATAATCAGTATCACCTCATCCTAAATCTTTGCTGGGCGATCATCCTCCTGCAATAAAAATAACTGGAACAAATGTTATTATTAATCCGTGAACAAAAGAGCCAATAACTGCACCTCAAACTCCTCCTTTGGAGTTACCAAAAACACCTGATGTTGCTCCTAAAAAGAAGTGGGCAATTATTCCAGGTATTATTACTGGCAAAATAGCTGGATTTGCAAGTCTAACTGCAAGTGTTAATCCTATTCCAATTATTCCTGCCATCATTGACGATAAGAATCCTATTAAAACTGCATTAGGAGCGTAAGGAAATACAATAGGACAATCAATTGCTGCTTTTGCATCTTTCACCAATTTATCTGAAATTCCTTTAAAGGCGGGCACTAATTCACCAATTGCCATTCTTACACCATATAATATTATTTCTACTCCAGCTGCAAATGTAAATGCATCCAAGACACATCTGACTAATCAATTAACACTATTTGATCCGAAAATTTTACCTATTTCTACTCCTGCTTCGCCAGGTGGCAATAATTTTAATCCTGTGTTATACATTATTCCTTCTGGTATATAAACTATTGCAAAAACAATCAACATTGTAATTGCCATTGAAGCAAAGGTGTTTCTAAAAAATTGTAATCCTTTTGGAAATTTAATATCTTCTGTGGATTTTATATTTTTACCTTTTTTCAATTTATATATTAAATCACCAATTAGTCCGGACATAAGATAACCCATACTTCCTGTATGTCCAATGGTTATATCGTCTGTTTTTGTTATCCTTTGAACATATTTCTTGTTAGATGCTGCTGAAAGAACCATATAAATTGATAATATTAATCCACTCGATATTAAAGCGACCGAGTAATCAACATAATTTTCTAAATCAAGTCCTGCACCAAGAACCATTACACCAGAAATCATTATACTCATGTAGAATAAAACATGCCCACTTAAGTAAATATATTTAAATCTACTTGTTGCAGCCAACAATATATTTAAAGCCATTGCCAAAACCATTATTATAGAACCTAATTGTGCAATTGAAGGAAAACTTTCAAACAAACTTCCTGCAAAACCATCATTGTTTGGAATAACTCCATTTACATTAAATAAATCTGTAAATAACAATTGGAAATTTATGAGCGATCCAACTAATACTCCTGCTCCACCACCTATAATCAAAAACCCTGCAGCCGTTTTGAAAAAAGACATTATTATTTGCGTTCCTGATTTTCTCAATAGTATTGATCCAAGCATTGCAAATAACCCAATTAAAATCGCGGGTGTTCCTATAAAATCCTTGAAAAAAGATAAAAATCATTCGCCTGCAGAAATACTAATGTTTCCATCTAATGAAATCATTTTACAATAATTCCTTAGCTAATTTATCTTTTAATTCATTCTTATCCATTAAATTTGTGAGGATTATTTTTTTCCCGTTTCCCTCATCTATCATATCTGACAAATCCTCTCCACAAATAATCAAATCATAATCGTCATTTTTTGAATATGAATTTAAATTTTGATGTGACACATCAAAATCAGAGGAATTCAAACCTAACTCCATTATTGCTTTATTGACATTCATTTCAATTATAAGACTCGATCCTAATCCTTGACCACAAACTGTACATATTTTTTTCATTATAATAATCCTTTCAATTCTTGTCTAACTAATTCCACATCATTCAAAGATAAAATTTTTTCAACTAAAGTTTCGTCTTCTTGGAATAGTGTGGCGAACTTAACCAACAAATCCATATGAGAAGTTTCATCTTTAGCAGACAAAGTGAATAATAGATTAACATTGTGCTTTTCAAATTTACTAAATTTAACTTCGTTTTTAAAAACAACAAGAGACATTCCATTTTCTTTAATATATTCACCTGGTTTTGTATGAGCAAGAGCCAATTTAGGCAATAAAACAAAATAAGGACCAAATTCATGAACTGACTTTATTATTTCTTGCGATAACTCAGTGGTACATAAATTATTATTAACTAATAATTGAGTGCCTTTTTCTATTGCTTTTTCTCAACTTAAAACTTCCTCTGAAATTTGAATTAAATCATTAGATACTTTCATTTATATTTTACCTATGTCACTTTCGAACTTAATTAAATATTACTTTTATTTTAATAATACTACTTTATTATACATCCAAATGAAACTCAAAAATAAATATGATTATATTTTAATTAATTTCCTATGATATTTATCATATAATTAATTTATTGAATATAAGTATAAATAATCAATAAATAAACTCAATAATAAAAGGATTGTAATGACACCACATATAAATGCAAAAAAGGGCGAAATAGCAAAAACAGTTTTAATGCCTGGAGACCCACTTAGAGCTAAATTCATAGCTGAAAATTACTTACAAGATGTTAAATTAGTTAATGAAATAAGAAATATGTTTATGTACACCGGTACATACAAAGGTAAACCAGTAACAATTGCTGGTGGAGGAATGGGGTGTCCATCTATAGGAATATATTCATATGAACTTTTTAAATTCTATGATGTTGATAATATCATAAGAATTGGTTCTGCTGGTTCTTATAAAAAAGAAATTAAAATATATGATTTAATATTGGCAACAGAGGCATTTAGTGAAAATTCTGTCTTTACTGAATTGGTTCTTGGAGTGGCGAAAGAGGTTGTTTTACCTTCTCAAACATTAAATGATAAACTAATTGCTTCTGCAAAAAAACTAGGGAAAAAACTAGAGTTAGGAAGAATTCATTCATCTGATGTATTTTATTCATCAGTACCACTTGAAAAAAGAATTGAAAGAACACAATCCTTGGCTGTGGAAATGGAATCATATGCCTTATTCACTAATGCTGAAAAGCTTGGGAAAAAAGCTGCATGTATTTTAACTGTCTCAGATAACTTGATTACAAATGAAGAATCAAGTGCTGAAGAAAGACAAAATGCTTTTAGAGATATGATGGAAGTTGCATTAGAAATTCTATAATTCGGTAAGTATGATTGCATTAGATATAATAAATAAAAAAAAGAATAAAATAGAGTTGTCAAATGAAGAAATTAATTTTTTTGTTAATGGCTTTACAAAAAAAGAAATTCCAGACTACCAAATGTCATCATTATTAATGGCAATTCTTTTAAATGGAATGTCTGAGTTAGAAATTTCTAATTTAACTGAAATAATGATGCACTCAGGTGATGTTGTTGATTTGTCTTCAATTAAAGGAATTAAACTGGATAAACACTCAACAGGAGGTGTTGGGGATAAAACTTCTTTAGTACTAGGTCCAATTGTTGCATCTTGTGGAGGAATTGTTTCCAAAATGTCAGGAAGAGGACTCGGACACACGGGTGGAACAATTGATAAATTGGAGTCAATTCCCAACTTTAATTGTTTTTTATCAATTGATGAGTTTAAGAATGTTATTAATAAGATTGGTATATCAATAATTGGCCAGACTGATTCTTTAGTTCCAGCAGACAAAGCAATTTATAGTCTAAGAGATGCCACAGGAACTGTTGATTCATTACCATTGATTGCATCATCAATTATGTCAAAAAAATTAGCTACTGGAAGTGATGCTATTTTACTTGATATTAAATGTGGAAATGGTGCATTTATGAAAGATTTAGAATCTGCTCAAAAACTTGGTAACATAATGATTAAAATAGGAAGATCATTGAAAAAAGATATTAGGGTTGAAATCACCAACATGAATCAACCTCTCGGAATAATGATTGGTAATAAAAATGAAATTATTGAAGTAATAAGAACTTTATCAAATAAAGGAGAGTCAAATTTTGTAAAACTTTGTTTAAGTTCAGCATCAACTATGTTAGTACAAGCTGGTATTGCTAAAAATGAATTAGAAGGTGAAAAAATAGCAAAAGAATCGCTGTTGTCTGGAAAGGCTCTTGCGAAATTTTATGAATTTATAGAAGCTCAAGGTGGTGATGTTGAGGCAATTAAAGATCCTTTATTTTGAAATCCCAGCAATAAAATAGAAGTTTTGGCTACAGAAAATGGTTTTTTAGAAATATATGATTCACTTGTTTTTGGTAATGTAGCTTTAAAATTGGGCGCAGGAAGAAAAACTAAAACTGATAAAATAGACTTTGAAGCAGGAATTGAATTAAATAAAATTACTAATGATCATGTAAAAATAGGTGATATTCTTTTTACATTATACTCAACCAAAGTAATTGACTTATCACTAATAAAAGAATTAAATCTTGGATATAAAATAAATAATAAAGTAATATCTAACAAGATTATTCTTGATAAAATTAAATAATAAGGAGATTTATATGAAATTTGAAAGTATGATTGATCATACTTATTTGAAACCAGAGGGTACAAGTAAGGAAATAGATAAATTAATTGATGAAGCAATTGAATGAAAATTCGGAGGAGTTTGCATAAACTCTTCTTGAATTAAACATGCGAAAGCTAGAATAAATAAAAATAATGTAAAAATTATTTCAGTTATTGGTTTCCCATTAGGGGCAGGGGCAACACAAGCTAAAGTCCAAGAAGCAAAATTAGCTATTGATCATGGAGCAGATGAAATTGATATGGTAATGAATATTGGAAGATTTAGGGATGGACAATACGATTATGTTTTGAACGAAATAAAAAAAATAAAGGAAGCGATAGGCGATAAAATTTTAAAGGTAATTATTGAGACTGCACTTCTTAAAGATTATGAAATTGAGAAAGCGGCTGAAATTGTTTTAAATTCTGGTGCCGATTATATTAAAACAAGCACTGGTTTCTCATATAGAGGAGCAACATTCAATGACATTGAAATTTTTAATAAAGTTATCAATGGTAAAATTAAAATGAAAGCAGCTGGTGGAATTAAAACTGTTGCTGATTTAGAAAAATATTTTAAATTAGGAGTTGAGAGATTTGGAACATCTTCATCAATTACTATTATTACTGGAAATGAAACAAAAGAAAAATACTAATTTTACTTATACATAAAATAAAAATGACATTTGATAATGTTATTTTTTATTCTTCGTTTTCTAAAATATTTGAATTATATAACTTATGGTAAAAACCTTTTAATTTCAATAAATCTTGGTGAACGCCTTGTTCAATAATAACTCCATCTTTCATGACAATAATAATGTCAGAGTTGACAATAGTAGATAAACGATGAGCAATTACAAAAGTTGTTTTGCTTTCCATTATTTTTAAAATTCCTTTTTGAACATGGTGTTCTGTTTTAGAATCAACATTTGAAGTTGCTTCATCTAATATTAAAATATTAGATGGAGAATAATAAGCTCTTGTCAAAGACAGTAATTGAGATTCGCCAGCAGAAAAATCATTTGAATCTTCAACAATATGACTAAAATTATTGGGCAGTAAGTTAATGAAATGATCTGACCCTATTTCTTTCGCTGCCTTTTTAATATCATTAATATTAGCTTCACCACCATTATGACCATAAGCAATATTTGTGGCAATTGACTCTGAAAATAAAGATACTTCTTGGAGAACTACTGAAATAAATTTTCTTAAATTATATTTATCTAAATGTTGAATATCTTGTCCCCCAATTTCTATACTTCCAGAATCCAATTCATAAAAACGAAGAAGTAGATTTATCAATGTTGTCTTTCCACTTCCTGTTGGTCCAACGATTGCAACTTTTTGACCTTTCCTAACATGCAAGTTAAAATCTTTAATAATTGTTGGTCCATTTTCATAAGAAAAATTAACATTTTTGAAAACAATATCCCCATCTAAGTTATTCACTTCTTTTTTTCCAATATTTATGTCATTCTCTACCATTAATATTTCGCTAATTCGTTTTGCACTAAAAATGATTTTCTGAATAAATGTTGCAAATCTTGCCATATTACCAAGTTCACCAGTTACTTGTCTTACCATTAAAACAAACGATGTAATAGTCCCTAATGTTAGAGTAGCCTCAATACCTCCATGCGGAACATTGAATGCTATAAAAATTAATCCCACTATGTATATTATTCCATATAATAAATTTTCAGTTAAATCAGTATATGGTCATAATATTCCTGTTTTGTATTCTGCTTTTCAAAAATGATAAGCATGCTTGTTATTAATATCATCGAATTCTTTAACTACTTTTTCTTGCCTTCTAAAAAGATAAATTGCCATTTTATTTTTTATATGTTCCTCACTGAAAGCACCAATATCTCCCACTTTTTCTTGCATGTTTGAATAATCTGGAGCAGCAGATTTTGCAATTAAAATTGAGCCAGCAAAAAACACTGACATCATTAAAAATGTAATTATGGCAAGTATAGGAGAATAAATCAATAACGCCACAATCGAAGCTAAAATGATAAAGGGAGAAATAAATAATGATGAGAACATTTGAACAGAATTTGATATTAATTGATCAACATCAGTTGTAGTTCTTGAAATTAATTCACCAGCCTTATTCTTATCAATATAATTTACAGAAACTGATATAAGTTTTTCAAAAACTGCTCTTCTTATCCTTGAACCTGATCTATATGATAGAGAAATTGTTATCATAAATAGACTATGATTGGTTATAAAATAAATCACATATGCAGATAAAGTAATTAAAAATTTATAAACTATATTAGTTAATTCTTGATCAGTTATATTTTCTTTTCCTGGAGATGCAGAATTAAAAGATTGAATAAATTCGTCTAATGTTATGCCAGTAAAAATAGCTGCAAAAATAATTGACCCAGCAGAAATGGCTGATATCATTAAACAAATAATTACAAAAATTTTGTCTGCTTTAAAAAATTCAGAAAATAATTTAAATAATTGAAAAATTTGTAATTTTGATTCTGGAGATTTTGATTGTTTTTTACTCATTATTTCACCGCCTTATCTTGAAATTTATTTATTTCTTTATATACATTACAATGTTTGATTAATTCATCGTGGGTTCCTTCACCAACAATAAAACCTTTGTCTAAAACTATTATTTGATCCATATTTTTAATTGTAGATATTTTTTGAGCAACAAAAATTTGAGTAATGTTTTTTTTGGTTGAATTAATTGATTCTAATATTTTTAATTCCGTTATGTTATCAAGTGCTGAAGTAGCATCATCAAAAATCAATATTTTGGATTTTTTGGCAAGTGTTCTCGCAATTGAAACTCTTTGTTTTTGACCTCCAGATAAATTTTGGCCATTTTGCTCCAACTTATAATTAATACCTTCTTTTTTAGAATCTATAAAAAATTTCATTTCAGAAATCTTTAGTAATTTTAATATTTCATCATCAGTTATATCTTCATTTCCAAATTTTATATTTGATTTTATTGTTCCTGAAAATAAGTATTTTTGTTGGAAGGAAATTGAAATATTGTTAATTAAATCATTCGTATTGATGTCTTTTATATTTATTCCACCAATTTTTATATTACCTTCCTGTGAGTCGAATAATCTAGTTATTAAATTAATTAAAGATGATTTACCACTACCTGTTGAACCTATTATTCCAACCCTAGTATTTTGTTTTATAGTAAAAGATATGTCTCTCAAGACATAGTCAATTGAATCATCATTATATTTGAAAGAAACGTTGTCAAAATGAATGTCTCCTGGTTTAAACATATTTCCTTTTTCATTAAAGTGATTATTTTCTAAAATTAAAATTTCTTGAATTCTTTTTTTAGAGGCAAGTGATCTTGCTCTAAATATTTGAATTACTATGAGTTCAAAAACTGATCACATTATTAAGTATGAATAATTAATAAATGCAATGATGTTTCCCAAATTCGTAATTGAATTCGGCATTCATCATGATATTAAGGCAAAAGTTAAAATAATAATAACTGATGTTGCCGCTACAAAAGCCAAAGAAAATGGTCAACCATTAAATACTTTTTTTTCTGCTTTAGTGGATGTTTTAATTAGTGAATCATTAATTTTAATAAATCTTTGTCTTTGTCTTTCTTTTAGATTAAAAGCTTTTACAACTCTAGCTCCAGTTATATTTTCCTTAATTATTCTATTTAGTGAATCTGTCAAATCTAACGCTTCAATATAACTTTTTTCAGCATTCATTGACATGATAAAAATTATTATATAAAAAAGTCCAGCAAACCCTATCAAAAATAATGCAACTATATAATTTAATACTAGGCACATAATTGAGAATATTATAAATCTAAATATTGCTGGAATGAATGTGATTATTAAGAAATTTAGATATGTTGAATAATTGAGGTTATCAAGTTGTAATCTTGTTAACAAGGAATTATCTTTGTGATCTTTCAAATCCTCTGGAGAGAGATATTGTATTTTAATAAACACATTTCTTCTTACTTCAGCAAGTTTTGACGTTGAAAATTTTGCCAGAAATCATCTTCCAAAATATGTAAAAAGCAGACCAAAAAAACCGAACATTAGCATAAATAATAAATTAAATATTATTGTATTAGTAGGAAAATCCAAATTATTTGTAGTATCATTATAAACTTCTGCGGCATTAATAATTTTTCCTAATATAAAAGGAAGTGTGGCTCCACAAACTGTAGAAATAATAGTAAAAATTGAACCAATAAATAGAAATTTATAATCTAGTTTATTCATTGTTCACATTTTATTACTTGTGGAACTTATATTTTTAATCACAACATTTCCTTTATTTATATTAAATTTTATCATTATAGACGCCCTATTTTTAAAAAAAATACAAATTTATAGTTTCACCAAATTTCTATATCTTTATTTGGTTTGTCTTAAAAAGATAGTAATATAAGAATTAAAGAAAGAGAATTTTAAAAATTCAATATAAAATTGAGAATAATAAAAAATAATTTACTACTTAGGTAAATTATTTGAATTATTTTTAATATAAATAAATATGTTATTTAATAATTTGTGTGACTGATCCAGCACCAACAGTTCTTCCACCTTCACGGATAGAAAATTTGGTTCCTTCTTCAACAGCTACTGGGTAAATAAGTTTAACTGTAAGCTCAACATTATCTCCCGGAATAACCATCTCTTTTCCTTCAGGTAATTCAATACCACCAGTAACATCAGTTGTTCTAAAATAAAATTGAGGTTTATAGTTTTTAAAGAAAGGAGTGTGACGTCCACCTTCTTCTTTCTTAAGAGCATAAATTGCTGCCTTAAATTCCTTATGTGGAATAATTGATCCTGGTTTAGCAAGAACTTGACCTCTCTCAATATCTTCTCTAGCAACACCTCTTAATAAAAGTCCTGCATTATCCCCAGCTAAAGCTTGTTTTAGATTTTTTCTAAACATTTCAATACCTGTAACTGTTGTTTTTTTAGTAGGATGAATACCAACAATTTCAACATCTTCATTAATATTTAAAAGTCCACGTTCAACACGACCAGTAGCAACAGTACCACGTCCTGTAATTGTGAAAACATCTTCTATTGCCATTAGAAATGGTTTGTCTTTTTCACGAGCAGGAGCTTCGATATATTCATCTACAGCATCCATTAAATCATATATTTTTTGTTCGTATATTGGATCACCTTGTAAGGCCTTAAGAGCAGATCCTGTTATAACAGGCGCATTATCTCCATCAAATTCATAATCAGACAATAACCCTCTTACTTCCATTTCAACCAACTCAAGAATTTCTTCAGCTTCTTCAGGTGAACCTAACATATCTATTTTATTTAAAAACACAACAATTTTAGGTACTCCTACTTGTTTAGAAAGTAAAATATGCTCTCTTGTTTGAGGCATTGGACCATCAGTTGCCGCAACAACTAATATTCCGCCATCCATTTGTGCTGCACCAGTAATCATATTCTTAACATAATCAGCATGTCCTGGACAATCAACGTGAGCGTAATGTCTTTTTAATGTTTCATATTCTATATGTGATGTATTAATTGTTATCCCACGTGCTTTTTCTTCAGGTGCTTTATCAATTGAAGCATAATCTTGGGCTTTTGAAAGACCCTTTTTTGAAAGTGCTGTTGCAATTGCAGCTGTTAAAGTTGTTTTACCATGATCAACGTGTCCTATTGTACCAATATTAACATGTTCTTTCGTTCTATCAAAATCTTCTTTTGCCATTTTATTCTCCTAATTTATTTATGTGTTTTTTAACACTTTATTTTATATTGTATAAATATTATATATTATTATTTATTAACATTTCATTTTAAATTATGAAATGTTGCTTTACCATTAAATTGTGCTGTTGTTCCTAGTTCTTCTTCAATTGCTAACAATCTATTGTATTTAGCAATTCTATCTGATCTAGACATTGAACCAGTTTTAATTTGACCTGTATTTAATCCTACTGCCAAGTCTGCAATCGTTGTATCTTCAGATTCTCCTGAACGATGAGAAACAACAGATGTCATTCCTGCTTTATGAGCCATTTCGATTGTATCCATAGTTTCTGAAACAGTTCCAATTTGATTTAATTTAATTAAAATTGAATTAATAGTATCTTTCTTAATTGCTTCAGCTAAAATTGCTTTATTTGTAACAGTTAAGTCATCACCCATAACTTGGTGTGTTTTACCAATTTTATCGTTTTGAGCTTTAAATCCATCTCAGTCAGATTCTGCAAATCCGTCTTCAATTGAAATAATTGGATATTTTGAAATTAATTTATTATAGTATTCAACCATTTCACTAGATGTAAATTCAACTTTGTCCTTCATATTTTCAAAACCAGGTCTTTTTGATTCAATAGCTTTTTTCAATTTTTTGAAAATATATTTTTTAGCTTTTGTGTCATATACTTCACTTGCTGCTGGGTCCATTGCAATAGCAATTGCTTTGTCTCCATCAATTGAAGGTTTAAATCCTGCTTTTTCAATAGCTTTAACTAAAAAATCTAGAGCTTCCTCATGATTCTTAAGGTTTGGAGCAAATCCACCTTCATCACCAACTTGTGTTCCATAACCTGCATCATGTAATAGTGATGATAAATTATGGAAAACTTTATTTGCCATTTGTAAGGCTTCTCTAAATGTTTTTGCTCCTAGAGGCATAATCATAAATTCTTGGAAATCCAATGTATTTGATGCGTGTTCTCCACCATTAATAACATTAAGCATTGGTACTGGCAATGTTCTAGCATTTGTTCCACCAATGTAACGATATAATGGGATTTCTAATTCATTAGCTGCTGCTTTAAGAACTGCTAAAGAAACACCTAATATTGCATTTGCTCCTAATTTTGATTTTGTTGGAGTACCATCCAACTTAATCATCAATTCATCAATGAAACGTTGTTGAGTTACATCTATTCCAATAAGTTCTTTTGCAATTATTTTATTAACATTGTCAACGGCAAGCATAACACCTTTGCCACCGAATCAATTACTTTCATATTTTGACCCTTTATCTCTTAATTCCAGTGCTTCTCTTGAACCTGTTGATGCTCCAGATGGAACAATTGCAGAACCAAATCCACCAAATTCAGTAGAAACTTCAACTTGAATAGTTGGATTACCACGTGAATCTAATACCTCTCTTGCGTGTACATTTATAATTGATGACATAATTTTCTCCTTTTATATATATTAAATTCTCATTAATCTTTATTTATATTTATTAATAATTATAGCATTTTTAAAAATATGATAATTAATTATCTAACCATTTTTTGATTTCATTAACTTTGTCTAAATTTTCTCATGGTAAACTTAGATCTTCTCTTCCAAAATGACCATATGTTGCTGTTTGTAAATAAATTGGGGCTCTTAAATTTAGTGCGGTGATAATTCCCTTTGGAGACAAATCAAAGACACTTTCAACAATTTTAGCTATTTTTTCTTTAGCTATTGTTTCTGTACCAAAAGATTCAATAGAAACTGAAATTGGCTTTGCAATTCCAATTGCATATGACAATTGAATTTCTAATCTGCTTGCAACACCGGCTGCTACTAAATTTTTAGCTACTCATCTTGCAGCATATGCAGCAGATCTATCAACTTTAGTACAATCCTTACCACTAAAAGCTCCTCCTCCATGACGAGCGGATCCTCCATAAGTGTCAACGATTATTTTTCTACCTGTTAAACCAGTGTCTCCTATTGGACCTCCAACAACAAAACTTCCTGATGGATTAATCAATATTTTATAATTAGTGTTCTTGAAAAAAAGACTAATAATAGGTTTGATTATGTGTGTGATTACATTTTTCTTAAATTCATTAATATTGTAATCACTTGTGTGCTGAATAGACATCAAAACATCGCTAATTTCAATTACATTATCTTTCTTATAATTAACAGTGACTTGTGATTTCATATCTGACATTATTCATGGAATTTTTTTTGTTATTCTTAATTCCTCGGCTTTTTTTACCAATTCATGCGCAACAGTTATTGCTATTGGCATATAATTTTTCGTTTCATTTGTTGCATATCCGAAAATGATGCCTTGATCTCCTGAACCGATATCATCACCTAAGTCTACACTATTTTTAATTTCTTCAGATTGTTTATTGACATTTGAAAGAATTGAAAAATCATTCTCTGTATATCCTAATTGCATTAAAATTTCCCAAGCTATTTTGACAAAATCAACATATGTTGTTGTTGTTAATTCTCCGCCAATAATAATTAATCTGTTTGACGCCATTACTTCAATTGCAATTTTTGCATTTATATCTTTTTTAAGAACTTCATCTAGTATTGCATCTGATATTTGATCACATATTTTATCAGGGTGGCCCTTACCAACTGATTCTGATGTAAAAATTCCTATCATAAATACCTCTGGTTTTCTGTTTATTTATTAAAATAATATCATAAAATAACTTATCATAATTATATTACAAGTATAAATACAAACATATTGGAGGTATAAGTATGATTAAAATATTATTGGCTGGAACACCAAATTTTTCTGTTCCAATATTTGAAAAAATTATTAATAATTTTCATGTTGTTGGGATTGTAACTCAACCAGATTCAAGATCTGGAAGAGGAATGAAATTAATTTCTTCTCCTGTAAAAGATTTGGCAATTAAATACGGAATTAAATTATTTCAGCAAGATAATATTTCAAATATATTTGATGAACTTAAATTAATAAATTTTGATATTTTTCTAACTGCTGCCTTTGGTCAATTAGTCCCTGACAATATTCTTTCATTAGCAAAAATAGGTTCCATTAATATTCATTGTTCATTGTTACCTAAATATAGAGGGGCTGCTCCTATTCAACACTCTATATTAAATGGAGACAAGGAAACGGGAATATCTCTAATATATATGATTAATAAAATGGATGCTGGTGATATTATATTTACAAAAATAGTAAAAATTGATGATGATGATTCCAGTGATACTTTATTTAAAAAAATGTCCATCATTAGCAGTAAGGAAATCTGTAATTGATTAGAGTTATTTTATAATCAAAAATTCAATGTTAGAAAACAAAATATTGATGATGTGACCTTTGCTTCAAAATTAGTGAAAAAAAATGCACTATTGATTAAAGATTCTTCAAGAAATATGATAAATAAAATTAGGGCATACAACTCAAATCCTGGAGCTTACTTATTTATCAATGAAAAAAGAGTGAAAATATTTAATGCTATAACCATTGAAAATAAAAATTATTTAAAAATTGAAACACTAGATGGATTTATTTATTCTAGTAAATATCAATTTGAAGGAAAAAAAATTGTTGATATTGGAACACAAAATGATTAATTCATTTATAATATCTATAAAATTATGAAAAAAAATATAAAATTTATTAGGAAGCAATTAGACTTTAAAAATCATGATGATATTAAGGATTTTTGAAAATCTCAGATTTGGAAATTAGAAGTTAAAAAAAATATGTGTTCATTATTGACTATTGTTTTAAACTTAATTGTTGCTTTACTAAATATAAGTATTTTTATCTTGTTGATTCTTGCAGTTGTAATGATCACTCAAAAAGTTAATAGTCCAAATTATAATCCCCAAGATAATAGCTTGGACGGAACTATTTTTTTAGTTTCATTATCAATTACTCTTTCGATTGGAATTATTTGTTCTTCCTTCTTTTTGATGTCGATTAAAAATAAAAATAAATTTGTTGTTTATCAAAAAATTTACCTTGATATAAATGACTTATTTATTAATTATAATGATGAAAACATTGAAGAAGAAATTAAAAAAATAATTGACAAAAACATGGTATTTAAAAAAGAAAAATTATTTAAGTCATTGAAAAATTTTGTTAGTCAGGATAAGATCAAATGATCATAAATAAAATGAAAATTTTAAGTTATAGTGACAATGTTGATTACTTTGTTGGCTTATACAAAAGGAAAATATTTGTATTAAAATCATTCGTAACTATAACCAATATTGTATTTCCAACTATAGCTTTATTGTTAATTGTAATTTCCACTTTTAATATAGCAGGAGGAGAATATGAAACTCCAATTAAGGGGGCTGATTACATTATTTTTTCTGCATTAATTTCTGGAATTATCGCTTTAATCAATTCATTAATTTCATTCTTTTTACTAAAGGAAAAAATAAATTATTATAATGAAACTCACTATAAATTAATTATTGAAAAGCAAAGATATAAATTAGATAGTGATAAATATTTGAGTTTAGATAATGAACAGGAAAAAAAGAGAGTGTTTGAAAATGAACTTTTCATAATTATAACCGGATATATTAAAGAAGATAGAGAGAACGAATAATTATGAATCAAGAACAAAAAAATTTGATTGAACAAGCATGAAAAAAATATAAAATCAAATATTTACTATCAAAATTTTTATTTGTTTCAATTAATGTTTTCATTTTTTCAGCATCAGCTCTTTTAATAGTTCTAAATTTATTTACATTAAAATATAATCAAAATTTTCCAGAAATTAAAGGTGTTTTCATTTCGCTAGCTGTCATCACTGGTGTTGGGACTTTTTTTATTTCAATTATGAGTGCTTTTCAATGAAAAGATAAAAAAGAGAAATACACAAATCAAATTATTGCTATTGCAAAAATTTATAATTATAAAGGTGAAATTAATAATGAAGAGTTCTTTAAATTATTAGATGAATTAGAAATAACTCTCACTAATGAAAAACCATAAAATGTTCTTTAAATGAAAAAAGTTATATTAATTTTATTCATCTTTTGGAATGTTTAATACTAATTCTTGTGTTTTTGAAATTTCTTCCTCAACTTCTTTTTCAATTTCTTCAACATCAATTACAGCAACAGAATTTATTTTTGAATTATCTTTTACTTGTATTATTTTAACACCTTTTGTTGCTCTGCTGGTTTCATTTACTTGATCTAATGTGGTTCTAATTGCAATACCTTTGTTAGTGATTATCATCACATCTTCTGTACCTTTTACAAGGCCTACATATATAAGAGCGCCTGATTTATCAACATTAATTGATTTAACACCCTTTGCGCCACGTTTTGTTTGTCTATAATCTTCAAGAGGTGTTTTTTTGGCAAATCCAGAAGCTCCAATTGAAAGAACAATTATTCCCTCTGTAGTATTTGAAGCTCCAATAACCTTACTTTTTTCATCATCAAACTTCATACCTATTACACCAGTTGCAGTTCTTGACATAGCTCTAACCTGATCAACTTGAAATCTCACAACTTTACCATTGTTCGATCCAATAATAATTTCGCCATCTTCATCAACTTTCATTGCTTTAATCAACTTATCATTTTCTTTCATTTTAAGAGCAATTTTACCATTTTTATTTATTCTTTGATACTCTGAAATTGGCGTTTTCTTAACAATTCCATTTTCTGTAATAGTCATTAAATACTCATTTTCATTATATGAATTTGTTGTTAGCATTGAAACAATTTTTTCATCTTTTTGAATTTGAATAATATTTTGAAAAGGTAATCCTTTTGCTTGTTTTGAAAGCTCAGGAATTTGATGAGCTCTCAATCTATAAACTCTTCCATAAGAGGTAAATATTAATAAATCTGTATGTGTAGTGGTTGAAATAATTTTGCTTACATCATCATCAGAATAAGTTGTTTGTGTTGAAGAACCGACACCACCTCTTTTTTGAACCTTATATTCAATTAAAGGTATTCTTTTAACATAACCTCTTGCAGACATTGTTATTAAAATATTTTTTTCAGGAATTAAATCTTCATCTGTAATATCACCTATATTATTAACATCAATTTCTGTTCTTCTTGCATCAGAATATTTACTTTTAATTTCTTCCAGTTCTGTAATAATTAAATTAATTGTTTTTTCCCTTGAACCCAAAATATCATTGTAGTAATTAATTTGTTCAATTAAAGAAGCAAGTTCTTCCACCATTTTCTCTATCGCTAAACCTGTCAACCTACCTAAACGCATTTCAGTAATAGCTTTTGCTTGTTTATCTGACAAGTCATATTTTTTAATTAACGATGCTTGAGCATCAAGATCTGTCTTAGATTTTTTAATCAAATCAATGATTGCATCAATGTTTTCAATCGCTATTTTTAAACCTTCTAGTATATGAGCTCTTGCCGTTGCTTTTTCAAGTTCAAATTGTGTACGACGTGTAATTACTTCAACTTGATGTTTTAAATAAACTTCTAGCGTTCTTTTTAAATTTAATAATTTAGGTTCTCCATCTACTAGAGAAATCATGTTAACACTATAGTTAGATTGTAAATTGGTCATTTTAAATAATTGATTTAATAGTACTTCAGGAACAATATTTCGTCTTAATTCTATAACGACTCTTATTCCTTTTCTTGAAGTTTCATCTCTAAGATCTGTAATACCTTCAATTTTTTTATCCTTAACTAATTGGGCAATTTTTTCTATCATTGCCGGTTTTTTAACATCAAATGGGATTTCTGTTACAACTATTCTTGCTTTTCCATTCTTTAAAATTTCTATATGTGTTTTTGATCTTGTAGTAACAGAACCTCTACCTGTAGTATAAGCATCTATTATTCCTCTTCTGCCTAATATAGTAGCTCCTGTAGGAAAATCAGGACCTTTTATAAACTCCATCAATTCTTCAATTGAAATTTCTGGATTTCTTGCTAAAGCGATTACACCATCAATAACTTCTCCCAAGTTATGTGGAGGAATGGTAGTTGCCATACCAACAGCAATACCAACTGAACCAGAAACTAATAAATTAGGAAATCTAGAAGG
>JAGUQV010000041.1 GCA_030154525.1 Mycoplasmataceae bacterium
TATTTTCTAATTCTTCAATTGCCATTGATATTTCTTTAAACTCAAATGAGTCAGGCTGGAACTTTAAAATAATTTCTTCTAAAGCTTGACGATAAATATATGCAGCTTCATTAATTTCTATAATTAGATTTTCTGGAAGTGATTTAATTCCCCCTGACTTAAGAACTATATGAGATTTATAATAAATAACACCTTCAATCGTTGTTCTTGAGTGAGCTTTATTTGTTAATCCCACTTTTAGACCCAAGAGTTTTGCAAGAATTGAATTATCAACTTTAAAAAATCAAAAGTGCAATACAGGAGAATTTAGTTTGATATGACCCATTCTATTTCTTCTTGATATTTTTGGTAATATTTCTGGTTTCAATTCTTTACATAAATCTGTATTTTCACAAAAAGTATTTTCATTTGACTTCTTGTATTTTTTTGAACAAATAGCACATTTAAAATCTGTTGTTGGACCAAAAATTAATTCATCAAATAAACCTCCTGATTCAGGCTTATATGATTTATAATTTATAGTTTCTGGTTTAGTTACTTCTCCATTACTTCAATCCAAAACATCCATTGGAGTCGCTAAAGAGAGAGAGATATTTTTTATTTTATTTTGCTCAATTAAGGCATATTTTCTTGATAATGGCATATTTATTTATCTCCTTCTTTGTGTAATTCATTTTCATAAATTTCTAATTTAATTCCAAGTCCTCTTAATTCATAAGCAAGAACATTGAATGATTCTGGAGTCCCAGGTGTTGGTAATGGTGTATTTGTTGCCAAGGCATTGTATAACTTATTACGACCTGAAATATTATCAGATTTATAAGTTAATAACTCTTGCAAAATCATTGTTGCACCATAAGATTCAATGGCTCATGTTTCCATCTCTCCAAATCTTTGTCCACCATTTTGTGATTTTCCACCAAGTGGTTGTTGAGTTATAAGAGAATAAGGACCTATACTACGAGCATGCATCTTATCATCAACCATGTGAGAAAGTTTTAACATATACATAACACCAACTGAAATGTCATTATCAATAACTTCTCCATCAATTGGATTATATAATTTTTGTTTTCCAGTAATTGAAACACCTGCTTCAGCAAGGGCTTCAGAGATGTGTTCCTTTTTAACTCCATCAAAAACTGGTGAAACAAATTTTTCACCTAATGCTTTACCGGCCATTCCTAAATGCAATTCTAAAATTTGTCCCAAATTCATCCGAGAAGGAACACCCTGAGGATTTAACATAATATCAATTGGTGTTCCATCTTCCAAGTGAGGCATATCTTCTTCAGGTAAAATAATTGAAATAACACCTTTATTTCCATGACGACCAGACATCTTGTCTCCAACTTTAATTTTTCTTTTTTGAGCAATAAATACTTTAACTATTTTATCAACACCATCCTCTAATAAATCACCTTGATCTCTTGAAAGTACTTGAACATCAATAACAGTTCCAGCCTGACCATGCTTAACTTTTAATGAAGTATCTAAGAAACTAGAATCACGATGACCAAAAATAGCAGCCATTAGTTTTTCTTCCGGAGTCGGATTATGTTCACCTTTTGGAGAAATACGACCTACAAGAATATCTCCAACTCCAACTTCTGAACCAACATTTACAATACCATTCTCATCTAAAAATCTTTTAGAACTAATTGAAGTATTTGGTATTTCAAATGTTAATTGATCTTCTCCAGCTTTTGCTTTACGGAATTGAATTGTTTGTTCTTCAATATGAATTGAAGTAAACACATCTTCTTTAACAAGTCTTTCATTAATAATAATAGCATCCTCATAGTTATAACCATTTCAAGTAGTAAATGCAACTAAAACATTTTTACCTAATGCCATTTCGCCATCTTTAAATGATGAAGAATCTGTTAATATTTGTGATTCATTAACCTGATCTCCTAATTTTACAATTGGAACTTGATTTAAAATTGTTCCCTGATTTGATTTTTGAAATGTTTTTAAATAATAAGATAATACTTCTTTATTATCATTTGATTTGATTTTAATTTTCAAAGAGTCAACATAAACAATTTCTCCAGCTTTTCTAGCTTTCAAATTTGCTGCAGAATATTGAGCAATTGCTGCTTCAATACCTGTTCCAACAATTGGAGCTTCTGATTTTAATAATGGTACTGCTTGACGTTGCATATTAGAACCCATAAGTGCTCTATTGGCATCATCATTTTCCAAGAAAGGAATTGCTGCTGCTGCTATTGAAGTCATTTGTTTTGATGAAACATCCATAAAATCAACAGCATTAGGTCCAACAATAATAAAATCGTGATCTTTTCTAACAGTAATATTTTTGTCAGTCAATTTATTATTGTCATCAATATTAATTGAAGACTGAGCAAAAGTAAACCCTTTTTCATCTAGAGCTGTTAAATAAATTGGCTGTGTATAATCTACAACTCCTTTAGTTATTTTAAAATATGGAGTTTTTAAGAAACCATACTCGTCAATTACAGCATAAGTAGCTAAGTTCAAAATAAGTCCAATATTTGGTCCCTCTGGAGTTTCAATAGGACAAATTCTTCCATAATGAGTAGGATGAACATCACGAACTTCAAATTGTGCTGTATCTCTATTAAGACCTCCAGGACCTAAAGAAGTCACTCTTCTTTTATTTGAAATTTCTCCAAGTGGATTTATTTGATCCATAAACTGAGAAAGTTTTGATGAATTAAAGAAAGTTTTAAATTGATTATAAACAGGTTTGTTATTAGTAACGTTTTTAGGAGTAACTTTTTCTATTTCTCTTGAAGACATTCTTTCTTTAGTGTTTTTTTCTAATTTAGTTAATCCAATTTTAAATTGATTTTGTAACAATTCACCAACAAGAACAACTCTTTTATTGATTAATGAATCTGGATCATCATCATTACCAATATTTTGAATTAAATTGAAATAGTAAGAAACGGCAGCAATAATATCTGGGACTAATAAATTCATTTCAGTAGCTGTGGGATCATTCCCAATAATCAAAATTGGTTCTGCGCCTACAACTAATGATTCCTTTTGATTTTGAAAAATTTTAATCATTGATACTTTTATTCTCTTTTTAAGTTTTGGATAATCTTCAAGTAATTTACCATAAACTTTTTCAGAAATATCAGGAATTTTTGTTAATTTTAAAACACCATCAAAAAATAACTGATCAACTAATTTGGCATCAATCATAGTAAATAAATGACCTTTTTTGAAAATAACTTGTCCTTCTTTATAATTTTCTGTTTCTTTTTCTGAAATTAAATCTTCAGCAAGAATTTTGTTAAATATTCTATTTTGTAAATTTAATTTTCTATTAATTGTATATCTACCAGTTTTTGATAAATTATATCTACGTTCATTGAACAAAAGATTAGGAAATAAATTTGTTGTTGATTCAGCAGTAATTCTATCACCTTTTCTAATAATTTGATAAAGTGCTTCAATACATTCTTCTTGTGTTTTAAATTTATCTTTTTTAATTGTTTCTTCTAAAGCTTCTGAATTACCAAATAATTTAGTAATTGTGTCCTTATTAAGTCCAAAAGTTCTTAAAAATACAGATACAGGAACTGATTTATGTTTGTCAATTTTAATTTTCACACTATCAACAGAATTACCAGTAACTCTATGGTAAATTTCAATTCATGAACCCAATCTAGGAATTATTTCAAGTTTATTGAAAAGATCATCTGCTTGTTTATTTCTAACTTGACAACCAAAGTATGCTCCAGAAGAACGAATCAATTGTGAAATTATTACTTTTTCAGAACCATTTATTATAAATGATGCTCCATTAGTCATCAAAGGCACTTCACCAAAAATTACCTCTTCTTCCTTAACTTCACCTGTTTCAATAATTGTTTTTCTTAATTTACCATAAAGTTTGGCTGCATAAGTAATCCCTTTTTGTTTTGCTTCGTCAATTGATTTAATTTCATTTTTAGATCTTTCAATTCTTTTTGATTTCGAAATATACTCGATAACCATTTTGCCATTATTTGAACGAATTGGATAAATTTCTTTAAAACTCTCTTCAATCCCTTTTTCTAAAAATCACTCAAAAGAATCTCTTTGCATTTGCAAGAAATCTTGTGTCTCTAATTGAACTTTTGTATTTGAGTAATCTCTCCTTTTTGTTATTGGACCAAAATTTTTTATTTTATAATTTATAGATTGACTCATAGTTTATTCTCTTTTCATAGTTATTATTTATATAATTTAAGATTTTAATCATCAATTGATAGTTAAAAAGCTATAAAACATAAGGGTATTTTTTAATTTTATCATATTTATATAATAAAATCAAATATTTAAATTAAATATTTTTGTTTTTCTTAAACATACGATATTCGTAGTCTTCAGCAATTTTTCTAATCTTAATTAATCAGTGATTTAACCCACTTTTTGTCTTAGTAATATTGTGGATTTTTTGTAATTCCTCTGTAATTTGAGAAAGCGGCAAATATGGATTAGAAATCTTGAATTTATAAAAAATTAATTCATTTTTTTTAAATTTATTAAGTAATTTGTTATCAATAATGAAATTATAGTTATCAATGAATAATGCATGTGAATCAACTAATTTTGATTGATTATATATATCTAGATTACTAATTCTTGTGATTTGATTCTTATGATCTCGATTAATAATAGCATCAAAAAATTTAAAGAAACCATCTTGAGAACCAATTGCTTTTAGAAATTCAGATATTTGTTCATTTTTTTTAATATATAAAATTACATAATCTTTCTTCTTAAAATTAGTAAATGATAAATCATGGCTATTCAATTTATCAAACATTATTTTGGCAATATCTTCACTTTTAACTTTTAATTCTAAATGATATGACGATGACTCCAGCGAAGATATTGAACCATGAGCCACAAAAACACCAGCAAAAAAATGCTGCGGATCAGATATAATTAATTTTGAAATATTTTTTTTTTCAAAAATTAATTTTTTATTTTTGAAAAAAAAATCTTTTTCACTTATTTTTATTATTTCCATCAATGAATTAAAAATAATATCATTCTTGAATAATATCTCAATCAAATCTGAAGTCTCCTTAAATGATGAGAAAATTATCCCATCCACAAAAGACGCCGCTTGCTTCTTGTTTAAATTTTTTTTAGTTAATTCTTCTTTAACTTCAAATGAAAAACTTTCCATGAATTGTCCTTTCAAAAAAAGCAAAAAAAAGCAGCGATTATCTATCTTCCCACAGAGTGGTATTTTCGACGTAAAAAGGCTTAACTACTGAGTTCGGAATGGGGTCAGGTGATCACTTTTGCTATGTTCGCTTATTAGTATTATAATATAAAAATATAAAAATATAAAAATATTTTTTATATAAAGTTACCAAATTAATTACCAATCTTAAAAACTTGTTGTGCGTTTTTGATTAATCCCTTAATTACTATAAAAATTATAAAGAAAATATAAGATTTGTAATCCCAAATATTTAGTTTTTGTATATTTCTTTTATTTTTTAGTGAAATTTTATTTAAAGATAAATGATTTATTTGAATTTATTAAGTTTTTTAATATTTCTAATTCATACTCAAAAATTGTTGTGTTTAGTTTGGTTCTAACTCCATTTTGATAATAAGTTTCACAATTAATCATTAAAACAATTTGATCTAATTTCTTTTGAGTTAAATTTTTAAAACTTACACCCTTTGGAAAAAATTTTCTAAATTGTTTGTGTTTTTGTTCAATCGATCCTTTTTGTCAAGATGAATATGCATCAGTACAATATCAATTTTCTGTGACTTCATTTAGTCTTGCATTTTCACTTCCATTATCAGAAGTTAGAGTTTTTAATTCAGAA
>JAGUQV010000054.1 GCA_030154525.1 Mycoplasmataceae bacterium
GAGTTATTGAGACTAACAAATGTTAGAGGTGTTCAAAATTATATTCTTAAAGAAATACAAAGACTTTATCGTATGCAAGGTATTGCAATCAGTGATAAATATATTGAAATCATTATTCGTCAAATGTTATCAAAAATAATAATTACTGATCCAGGAGATTCAGAATTCTTTATTGGAGCAATTGAAGATATTTTGAGTTACCAAAGAGAGAATGCAATTTTATTAACTCAAGGTAAAAAACCTGCTTTTGGAATAGTTGTTATTAAAGGTGCTAAACAAACTCCTCTATTATCAGACTCATTCCTAGCAGCTGCTTCTTATCAAGAAACAGCAAAAATTTTGGTTCATTCAGCAATTTCTAATCAAATAGATAAACTTGAAGGATTGAAAGAAAATATTATTTTAGGTCATAAAATTCCTGCAGGAACAGGTTCGAAGTTTGAAGAGAATTCTAAATTTGATTTACCAGATCCAAGAAGTTTTTTTGAGGACTTTAAAGAAAATGGGGAAGAATTACTTGCTAATAAAAATTTATAATGTAGAGTAATTAATAATTTACTTATTATAAAATAAAGATAATATTCGAGGTCATAATGAAAAATAAAAAAATAACTATAATTGGTTCAGGTGCATTAGGAACTGCTTTTTCAAATATTTTATTTGATTCAGGAAATAAAAATATAACCATTTATGGAATCGATCAAAAGGAATTATTAGAATTAAAAAATGGAAAAAACACAAAATATTTTAGTGATAAATTATTTATACATCCTGTAAATACGACAAATAACTTGAAGGATGCATTGGATGGAGTTGATTATATTATTATTGCTCTGCCGTCTACTATTATTCCAACAGTCATTGAACAAATAAAAGAAAATATAAATTCTGATGTACTTATTGTTAGTGGTTCAAAAGGATTTTATTCAGGAACAGATGAACCTTTACACAAGGGAATCGATTTAAATACCAAAGATCACAAAAATATTAGAGGTGTGGTAAGTATTTTAGGTCCCTCATATGCTGAAGAAATGATAAATAAAGGTTTAACCATTGTGGCATCAGTTTCTGATTCTCAAGAGTTATGTGAAGAAGTCCAATCATTATTTTCAAATCCTTATTTTAAAATTTATACTCAAACAGATGTTATTGGAGCTGAAGCGGGTGGTATTTATAAAAATATTTTAGCGATTGCTTCAGGGATGCTGACAGAGTATGGATTCAAAATAAATACCACAGCAGCATTCATTACCAGAGGAGTTCATGAACTTGCAATATTTAATAAATACTTAGGTGGAAAACCAGAAACAATTATGGGTTTAACAGGTCTTGGAGATTTGATTTTAACTTCAATGTCTGATTTGTCTAGAAATTATACTTTTGGGAGAAGCTTTATTAGAGATAAGGAAAAAGCTCTCTTATCTTCTGTTACACTGGAAGGTATAAATGCACTTAAGATTGTTGAAAAAATAAGAATTAAAGAAAATCTTGATTTACCAATTGTAGAGTGCTTGTTTAAAATTATATATAGC
>JAGUQV010000067.1 GCA_030154525.1 Mycoplasmataceae bacterium
CCGAAATTGGATTAACAAAATTATTAATACCTGATATTCACGATAAGTCATCTCTACTATTAAAATATTTCTTTAAATTATTTGCTGCACTATCATCCAGTGGTTCTCATTCATTAAATTTATAAATCAAAACATTCCCATCATCGGTAAGAGTATAATTATATGTATCAGGCGTTCCTAATACTTGATCTTCAAATCCTTTTTCTATCATTGGAATTACTTGAGGTACTACCTGAGCAAATATTGTTCCAAAACCTATTATGCCCATTGTTAAACTATTAACTAATTTTGTTGAAAATTTTAGTGATAGCAAAATTGATAAAGAACCAAAAAATAAATAAATTAATAACATTGAGAAAAAATAAATTGAGACAAATTCAAAAACATTTAGATTTACTATGTAGTCAGGATTTGCAAACACTAATCCAATTAGTAGCGCAATGTAATCAATTATAGAAATGAAGATTCCAAGAAGAATAAAAAATGTAAATCTAACAAAAATTATTTGTCATCTTTCAATTGGTTTGGAAATAATTAAAATTTCCATACCCTCATTAGAAATATCTTTGAAAAGATTCAATGCTTTAATTGATGAAAAAACACTAATAAGAACAATTGACAAAGATGAAATCATAGTTAAAAAAACAACTTTAAATAATTCTGGTGGAAAATCTGATATAAAATTAGGGACTATTGTTACAGCCAAAATCAAAATAAAACTAAATATCGGCATTAAAATTGTTGATTTTTTCTTCAATATGTATTTAAATGTGAATAAAAAATATGCAATAATGGGTTGAAAAATATCATTCTCAAAAATATTTTTAGTTTGATTTATTTTTTTACTCATATCTTAAAATTATATTATAAATTGTTGATTTATCCACACGAAAAATTTCTCTAAATATCTTCTGGTGTATTAATTCCAGAATTATACAAGTTGTAATAGAAACCTTTTTTATCAATTAAAGATTTATGATTACCTAATTCAATTATTTCGCCTTCCTTCAAAACAATTATTTGATCAGCATTTCTAATTGTTGATAACCTGTGAGCAATCACAAATGTTGTCTTGTCTTTTGAAAGTTTGATCATCGCATCTTGGATATCTTTTTCTGTTTTTGTGTCAATTGATGAAGTTGCTTCATCTAAAATTAAAATGTTTGATTTTTTCAAAATAGCTCTTGCGATTGCCAATAATTGTCTTTGTCCTTGTGACAATTCATCTGCATTATTTTCAATCACTGTGTTGTATCCATCTTTTAATAAAAGAATAAAATGTTCAGCATTTGCCATCTTGGCAGCATCTTCAATTTCCTCGTTTGTAGCAGTTGAACAAGCACGTCTAATATTTTCATAAATACTCTCACCAAAAATAAATGTATCCTGCAAAACAATTGAAACTTCATTTCTCAAACTATTTTTGGTGATATTTTTTATTGAAATTCCATCAATGGTTATATCTCCGTGTTCAATATCATAAAACTTAGTTAGCAAATTAATGATTGTTGTTTTCCCTGAACCTGTCGGTCCAACAATACCAACTACTTCACCAGGTTTTGCATGAAAGGAAATATTCTTAAGAACATCTCTTCTACCATCATATGAAAAAGTAAGGTTTTTAATAACAACATCACCTTTTAAACCACTAACTTCAATTGTTTCATAATCTTTAATTTCTTCTTCCTGTGAAAAAATAGAAAAAGCTCGTTCAGTTCCAGCAAGAGCAGTTTGAATAACATTAAGCAATTGGAAAATTTGAAATGTAGGATTTGTATAACTTCTCAGAAGCATTGTAAAAGCGAGCACCAAAGAAAAAGCAGTTGCAGGGTTTGTTTTTCCATTAGGACCAATTGTTGAATTAATCAAACCAAACTCAAAATTATTACTAGAAAAAACAAATGCCATCGATATAATTAAAACAGTTGTTCCTGAACTAATTAATGTATTTCAAGGATTTACTACTCCAGATAAAAAAGAAGTTTTCCTATCTATAACTCTTATTCTTTCGTTAATGACAGTGAAATCTTTAATTGTCTCGTTTTTCTTATTGAAATTATTTATTACTTTTTGTCCAGAAATTGTTTCCTCAACAAATCCATTTAACTCACCTATATATACTTGTTTCTTCAAAAAATTTGGTTGTGCTTTTTTTAATATAAAAAAGATAAAACTGAATTGGAATGGTGCAATACAAAGAACAATAACAGCTAAGATTGGAGAAAAAATAAACATTGAAATTAGCATGAAAAGAATTTGCAATGTGCTTGTTAAAAATTGAGTTACATTTTGAGTTAAAGCATTTGTAATATTATTAACATCGTTTGTTAACTTAGACATTATGTCACCTGATGGATGTGAATCAAAATATGATAATTTTAATTCTAATGTTTTATGGAATAAATCCTTTCTAATTTGCTTTCCAATAGTTTGCGCTAATTTTGTCATAATAAAAACTTGTAAAACGGAAAGTAAGAAAAAGATAATATAGGAAGTAATAATTAAAGATGAGTAAACAAGAATTGTCCCTCATATAGGGCCGGCTCCAGGTATAGGAATACCTCCATCAGGATCAACACTAACTCAACTTTTTGAGATATATTCAGTGAAATAGAATTGACCAAAAATTGCAGCGGACAATAACGATGTTGACAAAAAAGAAGAAATTAAAATAATAACTGACTTAGCTTTATATTTTTTTAGATAAAATCAAATAAATTTCAAATTCTTTTTGATATCTAATTTAGGTTGTTCAATACGAGTTTTCATCTATTTATTTCCTTTCAAAAATTCATTTACTTTATCGATTCCCATTTGAGATGTCGCTATGTCGCGATATATTTTATTATTTTTTAATAGATTAGTATGATTGTCAAAATCACTAATTTTTCCATCTTCAAAAACAATTATTCTATCCAAATCCTGAACTGACGAAATTCTTTGTGCAACTATTATTGTTGTTGCACTAATAAAATTAGCAATATTTTCTTGAACTCTTGCTTCAGTAACATTATCAAGAGCACTAGTTGAATCATCAAATATTAGAATATTTGATTTTTTAGCAACAGTTCTAGCAATAGAAATTCTTTGTTTCTGACCACCAGAAAAATTTTTACCTCTTTGTTCAACAATTGAATCCAATTTATTTGTTTTTTTACTTATAAACTCCCAAGCATCACCTACTTTAGCAGCCTCAATTGACTTTTTAATAACTTCTTCCTCTGAAAGATCAGAATTTAAACCCATGGCAATATTAGATTTAATTGTTCCAGAAAATAAAACTACATTTTGCATCGCAATTGAAATATTCTTATTTAATTCGTTAAAACTAAAGTTTTTAATATTAATTCCATCTATCAATATTTCTCCCTCTGTTGAATCGAAGAGCCTTCCCATTAAATTCACAAAAGTTGATTTACCTGACCCGGTTCCGCCAATAATACCAATTCTTTCCTTTGGTTTTATGATTAAATTAATATTTTCAATAGCTGGAGCACCTGACTCGTTGAATTTATGTGTCACATTTCTAAACTCAATTTCACCATTAGTTATAATATCCTTGCTATCTTGATTATAATTAACTGAAATCTTTCAATTCAATATTTCCTTGATTCTATTAATTGAGGGGATTGATCTTGAAATTTGAATTAAAACCATAATTATTGTGATGAGACCAAATAAAACATTCATAAGAATACTAATAAATGGAGCGACAATCATCATTCTTTCAGGACTTTCAGAAGCTGTAGTTAAAACTACAATGATAGAAATATTAATTGATGATTGAATAAACGGCATTACAACCCCCAATACTTTGAATGCTTTTTCAGTTGAGCCAGCAAGTAAATTGTTGCTTGTCTCAAAATTGTTTTTTTGATTTTCTTTAAGATTAAATGCTTTGACAACTCTTATCCCCAATATTGTTTCTCTCATACTCTTGTTAATAGCATCTGTATTTTTTTGTGATTTAGAAAAACTAGGAATTGATAAACCAATTGCAATAACCAAAATAACCAACACAAGAGGTATAATAATTCAATAAATTCAAGCTAATTCTGCATAACTTATTAAAGAAATAATAATACCATAAATGAAAAGAAAAATTCCGCTTATCAAAAATCTTAAACCAAATAAGAAACTTATAGAAATTAATTCTGTATCGTTAGTTAATCTTGTTACAAGTGATGGTGCTGAAATTTTATCAATGTCCTGAAAAGAAAGACTTTGAATTTTTGCATATGTTTTTAGTCTCATATAAGCAATATAACTGGTAGATGCTCTAGTTGTGAAATAAATCGCTAAAACTCCACACAACGAACCTCCAATAACCATTCCTGAAAATGTTCCTATTAGTTGAGACATACTTAAATGATCGATGCTAAAGATATTGTTATTTGTTGGCTGTCTACCACTTGGGCCAATCGCCTCCATAATTTCTCCAATAAACATTGATTCAGTTATTGATTCAAATGATTGTAAAAATAGAAAAAATATTGCCGCTAACATATAACAAATTGTTTTTTTCTGAAATAATTTAATCAATTTATGTTCTCCTATGCTAAAATATTAGTTTAAATTATTTTAACATTTTTAAGGTCATTATTTTCCAAAATTTATGTAAATTAAAGGTAATATAACAATAATGAAAAGTAACTATTTTTTTAGGACATAATGACATCTATCGCACAATTCATTTTTCATGTCTTTAATTGAAAAATGATTCCAACATCTTTGGCATTTAATTGAATCAAAAGCTGAAACCAAAAGGGATTCGCCCTCTTTAAACTGGCCAATCATTAATAATTTTCTGAAGTCTAAATTTTTCAAAAATTGTGAATTTAACTTCATAGTAACACTTGCTTCATTTGTTCTTTTCAAATCTCCATTTTTAATTTTTATCTCAATCTCTTTATAAATTAAATCTTTTGTTTCAAAAAATTCTTTCCAAACATTTTCCAAGACAAAAGATTCTTTTAGAGAATATTTATAAAAATTTTCCAAATGAACAGAATCTAATTTGTTTTTTTTGTTAAAGAATTCATAAGCTTCATCCGTTGTTGTAGGGATGATTGGAGCTAAAGAAATTAATAAGAATTCCAATATTTTATATAAGTTATTTTGTATCATCAATCTCTCGATATTATCCTTATTTTCGGCGTAAAGAACATCTTTGATAATAGAAAGGTAGAAAGAAGATAAGTCTGTAATAAAATTATTGATGTCTTTTATTATATTAATAAAATTAAATACTTCATAATGTGAACCAATTTTTATTTTTAAATTTTCAACTCGTTCATCGATTAATGCATGTATGTCGGTTTTGACTATTTCTTCAAACTCATAGTCATTTAAATTAGCTAACAAAAATCTAAATGTATTTCTTATTTTTCTATATATTTCAACATTTTGCTTTATTATATTGTCACCAATTGTAACGTCATTTGAATATTCACTATTAGCAGCTCATAACCTTAAAACATCTGCGCCATATAATGAAATTATTTTTTGAGGATCAACAACATTTCCTTTTGACTTAGACATTTTATTACCTTTTGCATCCAAAACAAACCCATGAGAAAGCAGTGCTTTAAATGGCGCCTTACCAATATATGCAACTGAATTAATTAATGATGAATTAAATCAACCTCGATATTGATCAGATCCTTCAAAATATAAATCAAATGGTGGTTTTTCTCCAAATATATTAGTTGCTGCGAATGATGATCCAGAGTCGAATCAAACATCCATAATATCATTTTCTTTTGTTCAATTTTTGTTTCTAAATTTTTCAGGTAACAATTCATCTGTCGTTTTTTTATATCAAATATTACTTCCATACTTAGAAACTAAATCAATTACATAATCAAATATTTCACTATTAATAACAACTTCCTTATTTTCGTCATAAAAAATAATTATAGGAACACCTCATGATCTTTGTCTACTAATTGTTCATTCATTCCTATTCTCAATCATAGATGAAATTCTTTTGTAACCTCACTCTGAATAGAATTTAACATCTTTAAGTTCCAATAATATTTTTGCCTTTACTTTTTCAATTGAAACAAATCATTGAGGTGTTCCTCGAAAAATAATTGGTTTATTTGTTCTTCAATCATGAGGATATGAATGCTTAATGAATTTCAATGAAAGTAGTGATTTGTTTTCTTCCAAAAACATTCCAATATCTTTATTGGCGTCTTCGTAAAAAATACCAGAAAATTTAGCACCATTCTCATTAATTGTTCCATCATCTTCAATATGCATAATCATATTTAAATTATTTTTCTTACCAATAATAAAATCGTCTTCACCAAATAATGGAGCTATATGAACTAATCCGGTTCCTGCTTCTAATGTTACATGATGACCAGATACTACAGGTGCTGTTTGATTTAAAAATAATGGTAATTGATATTCTGTTTTGATAAGGTCTTTACCTTTGAATATTGAAATTATTTTATAATTATTTCATTTGAAAGTTTCAACTAATGATTCCAACAACTTATTTGCAACAATATAGAAAGAATCATTAACTTCAACTTTTACATATTCGTATTTTTCATTAACAGCAACTCCTGCATTTGCTATTAAAGTCCAAGGAGTTGTTGTTCAAATTATTAATTTGTCGCCTTCATTAACAAATTTATTTCCTTTTGTTATATTAAATGAAACGAATATTGAAGGAGATCTATGGTCGTGATATTCAACTTCAGCTTCTGCTAAAGCTGATTGAGAAGATGTTGATCAAAAAACTGGTTTTAAACCTCTATAAATAAGTCCATCCAATGCTAATTTTTTAAATATTTTTAGTTGTGCAACTTCATACTCCTTATCCGACGTAATGTAGTAATTATTAAAATCTGAAAGTAATTGGAATTCCTTAAACTGATTTTTTTGGATTTCAATTTGGCTAAGAGCATATTTGGCAGCACTTTCTCTCAAATCAGAGACATTAAGATTTTTGTGAGAAACATTCATTTCTTGAAGCATCTTGTTTTCAATTGGTAGACCATGTGTGTCTCATCCAGGAACAAAAGGTGAATAAAAGCCTTGTGCAGATTTAAATCTGACAATAATGTCTTTTAATATTTTATTAAATGAATGACCGATATGCAAAGAACCATTTGCATATGGAGGTCCATCATGTAAAATAAATCTATCATTCTTAATATTTCTAGCAAGCAAATTACTATAAATTTTTTTATCCAGTCACTGTTGTCTAAAATGTTTTTCTTTTTCATTTAAATTGGCTCTCATTGAAAAATTAGTTTCAGGCATATTCAATGTATCTTTATAATCTTTTTTTTCCATTTGTCAACTTCCATTTTAAATATTTTTAATTATAAATGAAATACTGACTATATTTAAAATTTAGTAAAAATTAACTATTTGTAATAAATTTTTATTTTTATTTTTATTTTATATTAAAGAGAACATTACTAATAGTTAGAAGGAGTAAAAATGAATTTAATTTTAATATATTTTGCATTTAAATACAAGGGAGATTTTATAGGTATTTATAATGCTTTAAAAAATAAGGAGATTGTTGAATCAAGTGAAATAATTGATTTGGAAAAAAAGATATTGAAGGATAATTTAAAAATAATTACCATTTTGGATGATGAATATCCAAATTCATTGAAAATTATTTCCAACCCTCCATTTGTTTTATTTTATAAAGGAAATATTTCATTACTTCAAAAAAATTCATTATGTCTTGTTGGAGATAATGAAACTGATATTGTAATTAATTACATAAATCAAGCAGTTAAAGAAACATCTAAAAATAATGTACTTACAACCAATTATTTCAAAGGTATTGAAGAAAAGGTAGTTAATTTTTATTTACAAAACGAAAAAGAAATAATTTTTGTTTCACCTAATGGTTTAGAAGATCCATATTTTGCAAATAAAATTTCTAGTAGTTTGAGTAATCTTATAATTTCTGAATATCCTGTCGGTGTTAATATAAATAAAAAAAGACTAAGGGAAAGAAATAGAATTACTGCAGGTTTAAGTGATGCACTTATTATTTTTTCATCTAAAAGAGAAAGTGGAATCATCAATTTAGTATCTAACTTTTTGGAACAAGGAAAAGAAATATATTGTTATCCAGGAATTCAAGATCAAAGTGATGGAAATAATATATTAATTAAAGATGGAGCAAACTTAATAACATCTATTAATGATATAAGAAATGAAAAAATGAATTAAAAAAGAAGATTTAATTAATCTTCTTTATAATTTTTAAATTTATTTAACTGTTCTTTTTTTAATTATTTCTTCACTAACAGATTTTGGGGCTTTTTCATAGTGATCAAAAATCATTTGATAATTTCCACGACCAGAAGTCATTGTTCTTAAATC
>JAGUQV010000148.1 GCA_030154525.1 Mycoplasmataceae bacterium
ACTCCAGACTGAGCGTCTAGAACAGCCACCGCTCCATCAAGAACTCTTAGTGAACGTTCCACTTCAACAGTAAAATCAACGTGACCAGGTGTATCAATAATATTGATTCTTTTATCTTTTCACAGAGCAGTTGTAGCAGCAGAAGTTATCGTAATTCCACGCTCTTGTTCCTGAGCCATTCAATCCATTTGTGATTCACCAGTATGTGTTTCACCAATTTTATGAATTTTATTAGTATGTAATAGAATTCTTTCTGTTGTTGTTGTTTTACCTGCATCAATATGTGCCATAATACCTATATTACGATAATCTTTAATATCAAATTTTCTTGCCATTGTTTTCCCCTTTTGTTATTCAATTTAATTACTTTTAAATAAAATAATTAAATTGTAATTCTTTTTTAATGAAGTAATTATAAGAACTAATAATTAAATGCTCTTAAATAAACTTTGCTATTATTTATATTTTTAAATACAAACTATCATCTAAAGTGTGCAAATGCTTTATTAGCTTCTGCCATTTTATGAGTATCCTCTTTTTTCTTAACAGAACCACCAGTTCCTTTTGAAGCATCAATTATTTCATTAGCTAATCTTAGATCCATTGTTTTTTCAGTTCTAAGTCTTGAATAATTAATCAATCATCTCAATGTAAGAGTTTGCTTACGACGAGCAGAAACCTCAGATGGAACTTGATAATTAGTTCCCCCAATACGTCTTGTTTTCACTTCTAATTGTGGTGTTATATTATCAACAGCCTTTTTGAAAACTTCAATTGGTTCTTCAGATGTTTTTTGTTTAATTATTTCAAAAGCTGAATATAAAATTGATTCTGCAGTTGATTTTTTTCCGTCAAGCATAATTGTGTTTATTAACTTTGTTACTATTTTAGAATTAAAAATAGGATCGCTAAGTACTTCACGGACAGGAGCTTTTCTTTTTCTTGACATATTTTATCCTTTCAAGACTATTTTTATTATTAATTATTTTTGTGGTTTTGGTTTTTTAGTACCATATTTTGATCTAGATTTATTTCTATTATTAACACCAGCAGCATCTTGTGTACCTCTAACAATTGTATAACGTACTCCAGGTAAATCTTTTACTCTTCCACCTCTGATTAAAACAACAGAGTGTTCTTGTAGATTGTGACCTTCTCCAGGTATGTAAGCTGTAACTTCCATACCATTTGACAATTTAACCCTAGCATATTTACGTAAAGCTGAATTGGGTTTTTTAGGAGTCATTGTCGCTACCCTAGTGCAAACTCCTCTTTTAAATGGTGATGGTTGAATTGTTGATTTTTTATGTAATGAATTAAATCCCAAAGAAAGTGCTGGTGACTTTGTTTTACGAATTTTTGGATGTCTTCCATCATTTACAAGCTGATTTATTGTTGGCATTTATTTCCTTTATCTTTTGATCTACAAATATTTATTTAATTATGTAGTTAATAAATTATACAACAACTTACCCTAGTGTATCAAAAATAATTTTGGGTTTAATTTTGGTTCTTATCTTTTTTTGGTTTTGCTTCTTTTTTAACTTTTGCAACTTTTGGTTTTGATTCTTTTTTAACTTTTGCAACTTTTGGTTTTGCTTCTTTTTTAACTTTGGGTTCTTCAAGTGCAACATCAGAATCATCAGCAATAGGATTAGCATTATTATTAATTAAATCTAAATCATTTGAATCTTTATTTTCTTCATCACTTATTTGATTGTCATTAGTTTTTAAAGAATCTGAAACAGAAATAATTGTCTTTACTAATTGAGATTTTTCCATTTCAGAATTTCCTGAAATTGATAATTTGTCAGCTATACCTCTTAATTCTTCAATCGACATTGAAGATAATTTTTCAATTCTCTCATCCTTAGGTTCTGAATCAACAGGATTATTAACTGCACCAGGGTTATTTTCTTGCTTAGGTTTATTTTGAAAAGGAAATCCAAATGGTGAAGGTTGTTGCTGATATGGATTATATCCTTGGTTAGAACCATTTCCATTCTGATTAGCTTCATAAAAAGCTTTTATTTCCTCTTGTCTCTTAGCAATGAAAAAAGTTCTTTTTATTTTTTTAACTTCTCTTGAAAGTAATAATCAAACGGGAATTAAAAGAAATTTCAAAGCAAAAGATAAAATCATTATCATGTTTCCTGAAATAATTCCAAAATTTGAACTTGAGCTTGCAATAAATGTTTGAAATAATGTAATAAAAGAAAAAAATGTTTGAAAACCTAAAAAAAATGTTGATACTGAATCTAATTTTTCAAAAGATTTTGCCTTGTAAGAATTATAGATAGAATATGAAAAAAGAGTAATACAAATCAACAAACCAACAGCCATACCAATTAGTGATCATACCAATGATAAAAATTGATCTTCTGGAAAACCCACTTTTTCACTGTATTTTGCAAAATGTATTAATAATGAACTTTCAAAAATATAAGCATTAACCAGTAAAGCAATATGAAATGAAAATAAAATAAATAAAGCAAAAGGAAAGCTAAATATTCATCATCTATATTTTTTTTCATCTTTTCAAAGTTCGCTAACTTTTTTATTATCAGATGTATTCAATGTTTCTGGAAACATATAACTCCTTTTGTTCTAATTGATTTATATCATTTAAGATATAACTAATTATAACAAATCTATAAATCTAAATCTATATTTTGAAAAAATTCTTTTGGAAGTTCTGATTCAATTTCAAGGAACTCTCCTGTTATATGAATAAATGATAATTTATATGCGTGAAGTCTTTGATTGAAATCATCAAGAGTTCTACCGTATGTTGGGTCACCCACAATTGGAAAATTGACATATTTAAGATGGACTCTAATTTGATGAGTTCTACCAGTCTCCAATTCACAACGAACTAATGTGTAATTTTTATAAACTTTTTCAGGGAAAACGTGGGTTATTGCTTCTTTTGAATTGAGCTTTGTAACGGTCATTTTTTGTCTATCATTAATATTACGACCAATCGGAACATTGATATGAATAACATTATTCAACATTTTTCCAATAACTAAAGCTTTATAAAACCTGTTAACCTTATGCTCTTTAATTAGTTGAGCAAAATATTTGTGAGAAGTATTATTTTTAGCAATTAAAATCAATCCACTTGTGTGTTTGTCGATTCTATGAACAATACCAGGTCTAATTACTCCATTTAAGTCTGAGAGATCTTTAAAGTGGTACAAGAGGGCGTTTACTAGGGTGCCATCTTTATTCCCTGGAGCTGGATGAACAACCATACCACTTTTCTTGTTTATGATAATGATATGATCATCTTCGTATGCCACTTCAATTTCAATGTTTTGTGCTATCATATCAATTTCTTTTTGAATTTTTTCTTTAATTACAACAGTTTGACCTTCATTGACCATAAATTTAACTTTTCTAACTAAAATACCATCTACAAAAACACCATATGTGTCAATTATCTCTTTGATTTCATTTCTTGAAAAATCACTATTATCGGAAATGAATTTATCAATCCTAATCTTTTCAGTTGATTTTAATTCAATTTCTTTATTTAATAACATATATTTCATAATAACATATATTTGCATGTAAAAAAATAAGATATATCAAAAATCAAAAAGTTGTATAATTTTATTATGAAAAGGAGGTGTTATTTATGGAAAATCAAAAAGATCTAAAAAATGGATCATGTTCAATTAAAGATTCAAAAGAATCATGTGGAAATAAATGTGAAACTAAATGTAAAGACAATTGTTCATGTTCAAAATGTTCAGTAAAATAGAAAATAATTCTTTTAACCTTTATATTTAATTAAATATAAATAAAATGAAATATATATTAAAAAACCGCCAAACATAAGGCGGTTTTATAATGCTATTTTTTAAATTAATTTTTAGTGATTAATATATGGTGCAATAAAGTTTGTTAGAGAATCATGCTTTTCTAAAATCTCAGACTTATCAATATTAGCAACAACCCTACCCTTATCAATGATAATAATACGATCTACTAAGAATTCTAATTCTTCCATATCATGTGAAACTAAAACTAGTGTCATTCCATTTTCTCTAGCATATTCTTTAATAAACTTCTTAATTTTAGTTCTAATAGTTATATCAAGACCTGTTGAAATTTCATCCAAAAATAAAACTTTTGGTTTATGAATAAGTGCCAATAAAGCATTTAATCTTTGTTGTTGGCCACCAGACAATGAACTTACATGTTTTGTATAATATTCATTTATTCCAAAAATTCTAATTAGTGCATTTAATTCACTAGATTCAATTTTAGTTCCATAAATTTCAAGAACAAACTTAATAATTTCTTTAACAGATAATCCAGGTGGATATGAAGAATCTTGGAATTGGATCCCAATTTCTTCTAAATAACTTTTTTTGTATTCAAATAAATAATCAATTTCACCAGATGTCTTTTTATTTAGACCAGCCAAAATTTCAACCATTGTTGTTTTACCGGCTCCGTTACCACCCAAAATTCCAATTGATTCACCATCTCTTATTTGAAAAGTAATGTCATGTAAAACTGTTTTGTTACCGAAGTCTTTTCTTAAGTTTTTGACATCAATTAAAACACCATAACCTTGTCTTAAGGGAGTTGTTACAATATCATAATGAAAATTTTTATTTGCTTCTTCTTCATTCAAAAAGTTGATAATTACTTGTGATTGAATTGTACTAATGTTTACTGGCAATAAATCTTCTACTTCTAATTCTTTTTTAATTCTAAAACCTTTCATAACTTACCTCGCACTTCATTTAAATGTTTTTACTGCAATACCAGTAAAGATACCTGTAAATACAATTGGCATAATTAGATTAAGCACTTTATCTGTTTTGTCAAACATTGTCACTAAAGTAGTACCCTTATATTTAATCATTTCAAAAGGTGTGTTTATATCAAAAATATTTGCACTACCTATAATTTCAATTTGTGTTACTACTTCTGGTCCGCCAAATACTGGTTGTTCCATAATGCCAGTAAAGGATTCAATCATAAGACCGGTAGAATATCTAAAAGGACTTAAATAACTAATCCATTTCATAAATTCAACATTAATAATCATTGGAAGTGGCAACACTTGGGCTGAAAGAAATTGACAAAGAATAAGAATAGGAATTCCTAATCCTTGAATAGCTAAGGTTGATTTAGATGTTGAAACCAAAACAAAACCTAATGAAATACCAACAAATATATTCATAATAAGACCTCATAAAAATCCAGCTCAATTAACATTTGCTAAAGTTTGACCAAGAGAAGCTGATAAAAATGCTCCTTGAGCAGGGTTTGCTTCCATTATTTCTTTTCCTTCATTCATATATTGAGAGAAAATCCCAATTCCAACTGCTAAAGTTCAAAAAGATGAAACAATCATAACTACAAAATAAAATCCAGCTGAAACTGCTAAAAACATTCATGGTTTAATAGGTGTTACTCCAATTCTTTTTAGGAGTGCCGATCTTTTAAACTCAAATATTGCTTGTGGCATTGCAGTTAGAGCAATTGACATAGAGGCAATAGCCATTGAACCACCAAATAATTGGTCATAACCTAACAAACTTCCTAGCAAGGCAACAAATATCAACGGGAAAACGAAAGCAAAGAATGGTCCGAAGAACGACTTCCAAAAATGTAAATTAATTATCTTTAATATTGCCAACATGTTTACTTCCTCGCTTTTTACATCTTAATTATAATTGTTGAAACTATATTAAATATGTTTTGTTCTTGTTTAAATATATTGTCAAATTATAACACAAAATTAAATTTTTTAAATTAAATTTTTTTTGCTAAAATAATATTTAACATCACTCTCTTTATTCTACTTGAAGTATATCTTTTAGAATTCACTTTTTGCACAAATAAATTATAATTTGGTTCATCTATATTTTTAAAAAATAAATTTTCCATTCCTTCTGAAACCAACTTAATATTTGCTATTTCACTTAAATTGGTATTTCTAATAATGTGTTGAAAAATGTAATACTCATCTTCTATTCTTCTCGGGAGCTGGTCAAAAGTCATCGGAGAATATTTTGAAATATCTTCTTTATTAAAAATCATTTTTCTTAAAAAAGAAGCAGAAGCAAGATTATCTTTTGGTTCATCAGAATGAAATCCCACTTCTCTTTTGATACATATGGCTTTAATGTTGTAATTATTATTAACTATTGCTTTCACATATTCTAAACCTAAAATATCATTTGGAAGTTTAAAGGATTTACCAGAAATGTCAATCAAAGCAAGTTCAGAAG
>JAGUQV010000123.1 GCA_030154525.1 Mycoplasmataceae bacterium
CGTTTCACAAGGATTTGTTAAGAAATTATTAATTAAAGGTGTTGGTTATAAAGCATCTGTTATTAATAATAATGTTTTGGAAGTTCATGCTGGTTATTCGCATCCATATACTTTGGAGATTCCTGAAGATATCAAATTAGATTTACCTAAAGTTACAGAAATAACAGTTTCTGGAAATGATAAACAATCAGTGGGAGAATTTTCTGCAAAAATTAGAAAAATTAGGAAACCAAATGTTTATTCAGGTAAGGGAATAATGTATGATGATGAAGTTATTCGTCGTAAAGAAGGGAAAGCTTCTTCTAAGTAAGTAAGGTAAAATATGTCAACAAAATCAAGAAATCAAGCAAGATTAAAAAAACATCTTAAAATAAGAACAAAGATTAGTGGAACAGCAACTATTCCAAGAATATCTGTTCATAAATCACTACAAAACTTTTATGCTCAATTAATTGATGATACAACAGGTAAAACTTTGTGTTCATCTTCAACAATTAAGGATAAAACTTATGGTGGAAACATCAAAGCTGCTCAAAAAGTAGGGAAAGAATTAGGAGCGCAAATCAAAAAGTTAAAAATTGAAAAAATAGTTTTTGATCGTTCAGGGTATCTTTACCATGGGCGTGTAAAAGCTTTTGCTGATGCAGTGAGAGAAGAAGGGATTAAGTTTTAATTATGGCTATTATAAAAGAAAAAAACGAACTTGAAAAAAACAAAGTTCAATTAACACAAGAGATTGCAATGTCTGATGCTTCTAAAGTTGAAGTAAATTCTTTAGGAACTGTTGAAGTTTCAACCACAGTCCCAAAAGAAGGTAAATCACACTTTGCTTCTAATTCAACAAACTTTGTTAAGAAGCCAAGAACTGAAGGTCCTGGTGGTCCTAGAAGACGTGCTCCAATGAAAAAAAGAGTTAGTGAATTTGAAGAAAAAGTTATTGATATTGCAAGAGTAACAACTGTTGTAAAGGGTGGAAGAAGATTTTCATTTTCAGCAATTGTAATTATTGGTAATAAAAAAGGCAAAGTTGGAATCGGACATGGTAAAGCCAATGAAGTTCCTGACTCAATCAAAAAAGCTATCAAAAATGCTCAAACAAATATGATCAATGTTCCAATTATTAATAAGTCAACTATTCCTCATGAAATTCAAACTAAATATTTGGCATCTAATGTATTATTGAAACCGGCCCCAAAAGGAAAAGGTATTATTGCTTCAGGAACAGTTAGAGCGGTTGTTGAA
>JAGUQV010000077.1 GCA_030154525.1 Mycoplasmataceae bacterium
TAGAAAATGATAAATTGTCAATTGATGGTGATTTATTATTAGAACCATTTAATCAAAAAACTATTTATATAGAAAAAGTTCTTTCTGACAAAATCAAAAATAGAAAAGAAATTAAAGAAGTAAAAAATAAAAAGGGGAAATAATTTTTATTGTTGATTTATTTTTGAAATCATTAAAATTTCATTAATTAATTTTGGTCTTTCAGTAGAAAGAGCTTCCAAAATAGGTAAAGCATTTATTTTGTTATTTTTAATTCCTATAGCAAGACCTGATTTATTTTCAAGCAATAAATCAACAGCATAAACGCCCATTCTGGTAGCAAGGACTCTTTCGTTAGCAGTTGGAATACCACCTCTTTGTAAGTGAGCCAGAACGCTAGCTCTAGTAACAACTTTTGTTTCTGTTTCAATATCATTTGCTAGTTTATTTAAATCGCTATATACATGTTCAGAAATAATTATAATCACTGAATCTTTTTTCAATTTGTTCATTTGTTCATCAACTATTGAAATAATTTCTTTTGTTGACATTTTGTTTTCTGCAGTGATTATTATCTCTGCACCAGTTGCAATTCCTGAATGTAGTGAGAGGTCGCCAGCATATCTGCCCATAACCTCAACTAACATACATCTATGATGAGAATTGGCTGTATCTCTAATACGATCGACATTTTCAACAATTGCTGAGAGAGCTGTATCAAAACCGATAGTATAATCTGTAGAAGAAATGTCATTATCAATTGTCCCTGGCAGAGCTATAGTTTTAACACCTAATTTATGCAGTAATTGAGCACCATGATATGAACCATCTCCACCAATTACAACAAGTGCTTCTATTCCATGTGATTCTAAAACTTTTTTAGCTTTTATTCTTGTTTCTTCTTGTTTAAACTCAATATATCTAGCAGAATAAATAAAAGTTCCTCCACGATTGATATATTGATCAATTTTTATTTCGGTTGCTGGAACAATCAAATTCTCAACCAATCCTTTATATCCTTCATAAACTAAAAATGTTTCCAATCCATAAACTTTTGCTGTTTTAACAATTGCCCTAATTGAATTATTCATCCCTTGTGAATCTCCGCCAGAAGTAAGTATTGCAATTTTCTTTATCATATTATTTTTCCTTTTTACCCAATTTTATTTTGAAATTAAACTAATGAATGAATCCACTTCTAATGAAGCACCACCAACAAGTGCCCCATCAATATCTGGTTGATTTAATAAGTCTTTGATATTAGATCCATTGACAGATCCACCATATTGAATTAAGAGCTCTTTAGAAGTAATTGAGTGAATAAATTCACAAATCTCTTGTGCATATTCAAATGTAGCTGTTTTCCCTGTTCCGATTGCTCACACTGGTTCATAGGCAACAACAATTTTTGATAAGTCTAAACCTTTCAATGATTCTTTTATTTGTTTTCCAACAACTTCTTTTGATTGTTTATTTTCATATTCATCCAAAGTTTCACCAACACAAATAATTGGAACCAATCCATTCTTAATCGCATTAACGGCTTTTAAATTAACTGTTTTATTAGTTTCAAAATGATATGCTCTTCTTTCAGAATGTCCAATAACAACATATGTGACACCAAAAGACTTCAACATTGAAGATGATATTTCTCCAGTGTATGCTCCCGAATCAAATTGAGAAATATCCTGTGAAGATATTTTCATTTCATTGGTTTTCAAAAGAGAAAAAGTTTCAATGTTTATAGAAGGAACGGCAATGCCATAAATTGTGTCCTTATCTGTTTCAAACTTTTTCTTTGAAATTTCATTCAAAAAGTTTTCCGTTTCTTTTTTATCTTTATTCATTTTTCAATTTCCAATTATTATTTTTTTTCTCATTTTATCTCCATTTAGTTATTACTATTTTAATCTCTAAAATTATATTACCTTTTGCTTGTATTTTCATTTATTTTTTTAAAATTTGTTTATCTCATGAATCTTTGTTTATTTTTTCTAGATTGATTTTCTATAAATTTTCCCATATTATTAATATCTAAATTACACAAGTAAAAAGTATTGTTCATTTTACTTGTTAAAATTACAAATGAATTGCTATATCCTTTAAAATTAATGAATAATTCAAAGTAAAAACTATCAACAATAAATTCTCCTTTATTGGCTCTAATTGGTCTTGGTTCAAGTCTATCAATTTCATTATTTGTGAATCAAGAAATAAATTTATAATTTTGATTATGATTAGCTAAAAACATTGTAAAATTTGTAGAATCATTTAGATTATAAATTGTTCTAATATTAATCATTGCTAGAGCCATAATATTCTTTAATATTAATGATATATCAAAAATTTTAATATCTTCGGAAATTAAGTTATTTGACTTAAAGAATATTCTTATGTAACAATTATTACCATATCTATTATTAACACTTTCTTCTTCAGATGAATAAATAAATATATCTTGGAAAATATTTATATCTCTTAATAACTTTTGTAACATTATTCTTAATTTTTCTAACTCTTGAACTGGGAAAAATGCAAGGTTAATAACTAATGAAGCATAATTTGGAATAGTTATTGGCGTAACTTTATTATTTGTAAAAAATGAAGGGAAATATTTTTCTATTTCGTTACTCAATAATTCTGGAGACAATAATATTTTATCTGGTTCCTCTGAACTAACTATTATATATTTACCATTCTTAATGACAATGTTGTATTCAATATTGTCAATGAAAAAGTTTTTTCTTCCATTTCTCTTAATGATTGTATCAACTGAGGCAATGAATATTGCATCATCAGCCATCTCATCATAATAATCAACTGATCATGAATTTTTTGTATTAGCATTGAATTCATATTTAACAATTGATTTTCCTGCAAAATCTTCTATTGCAGTTTCATCTCCAAAAATACTTTCTCAAATAATATAAGCATCTTCATTCGATTTATTGTTTTGACTATTTCATGAATTGTTCTTTTTATATTCAGGAATTGGTTCTGATTTTCTGAAATTAAACTGTTGTTGTTCACTTAATACTTCATCAACATTAACAGTGTCAAATTCCTCAACTATGATTGATTCTACATCTTTATGATTCTTATTTTCTATATCAATATCCTCCAATAAATATACTCCAAAACCACCATTTTTGTTCATGATAAACTGGTACTCTTTTCCATCAACAAAAAAATTTTCCTCTCAATCTTGTGGCATTTGCTTAAATGTGGCAGAACTCACAACAATACATTCACTTCCTTCAATACCATAAATATCTCATGAAAGTGGAGAAGTCTCATCTCTATAAAATTGTCTATCAATTGTAACCCCTGCAAAGTCTTGGGCTGTCATATCTTTTAATCCAAATTGCTTTTTTCAAACATCTTCATAATCCTTCATTTTGTCTCCTTAAGGTATTAATTTTAAAGCATTTATAATTAGAAAAAATAAAAATTTATAATACAAATATACATATTTATTATTATAGCAATTTAAAGTAGTTTTTTAAGAGTTTTTTCATTTAGATTATTAATTAAATATGATCCACAAACAAGTGCGTTAGCACCAGAATTAAAAACTTTTTTGGCGTTTAAATCATTGATTCCTCCATCTACTTGAATCAATGTAGATAATTTATTTTGTTTAATAAAATTGGAAATTAGTTTTATTTTATCAATACTATAATCAATAAATTTTTGACCTCCAAAACCAGGTTCAACAGACATCACTAAAATCACTTCAAAGTGATGGATAATATCTTTGATTTCCTCAAAACTGGTTCCCGGCTTAATTGCCAGTCCAATTCATGTTAATTCTTGATACTTTTGTACAAATTCTAGAATTTTATCTCTTGTTAATGCTTCAAAATGAATTGTCATACATGTTGCATATTTTTTAAATTCTTCTGCATATATAAAGGGATCTTTAACCATCAAATGGACATCTGACAAATGTGATGAAGTTGATTTTATTATCTCAACATATTCTTCTATTTCAATCGCTTTATTATTAACAAATTTATTGTCCATAATATCATAATGAATTCATTTAATTCCCATTTTTAAAAGTTGGTCCGCAACTTCAATTCTCTTTTCTTTTGCAACACTCAATAGAGATGGACAAATGTATTTATCTTTCATTTTCCTTAACCTCACTAATCAATCTCAAGTAGTTATCATATCTCGATTTCATGATATTGCCTTTTTCTACTTCATCTTTAATTTTACAATTTATTTCCCTAAAATGAATACAAGTTCTAAACTCACATTTGAAAGATAATTTTCTAAAATCATGAAATGACTTTGCTAAATCATTCTCGGAAAGATTTGATTCAAGTATTGAAAAACCTGGTGTATCAATTAATTCAAATTCATCTAACCTATATATTTCAACAGTTCTAGTGGTGTGTTTCCCTCTTCCTAAGCTTTTTGAAATTATTTGTGTTTTAATATCTAAATTGGAAATGTTGTTTATTGTTGAAGATTTTCCTGCTCCTGATTGGCCAGTGAAAACAGATAATTTTCCTTTTAATAAATTTACCAACTCAGTGAAATCTTGATTTTTATCTTCATTTGATATTTTTAAAACCTTATAACCCTGAGATTTATATTCACAATAAATTTTATCATCTATCAAATCAGACTTTGTAAAAAGAATAATAGGTTCTATTTCTTGAAATTCAATAATTGCCAAAAACTTATCTAATAAGAATGATGAAAATTTTGGTTGTGTCAATGCAGTAACAATAACTACTTGATCAATATTAGCAACTTTTGGTCGTATTAAAAAATTTTTTCTTGGCAAAATTTCAAATAGAAACCCGTCTGGATTAAACTTGACTTGATCACCAACAAGAGGATTTTGTGATGTTTCTCTTAAATTACCAGAACCTCTTGTTCGATAAACCTTTTCATCAGAAGATAAAATGTCATAAAATCCTGCATTTACTTTTAGTACTTTGCCAATCATATTTTAAACTATTACAATCACATTACATCAATGCTATCACTAAAACTATTATTAGTGCCACAATTGCCAAAAAAGAAACAGATGCAATTACAAATAATCTTGAATTGACAAATTCTTTTCAATCCTTTTTTGGTTTTTGACTTGATGTGTTTAATTCTATTTTCTTCTCAGTGATTCTATTTTGATTTAAACAAGTTGACAAATCTTGAGATAGTTGTCTCATTGATAAGTAACGATCTTCTTTTCTTTTAGCAGTTGCTTTAGCAACTACATTAGCCAACGCTTGTGGAATTGATGGAAAAATTTGATTAACAGGTTTTATTTCTTCTTTTTTATGTTTTAATGCTGTTTCTAAAGCATCTTTACCTTTAAATGGTGGTTCACCAATTAACATTTCAAACAACATAATTCCCAATGCATAAACATCTGTTTGTGGAGTGGCATTTTCTTGATTAACTATTTCAGGAGCCATGTAATGAACTGAACCAATTACTCTCCCTGTCTGTGTATATCTCACAGAATCATCGCTTATTGCAATACCAAAGTCAATTATTTTAACTTCTCCTAATATCGAAATCATAACATTTGATGTTTTTAAATCCCTATGTACAATATTTTGTGCGTGTATTTCTGAAAAACCTTTTGCTATTTGAGTTGCGAAATTAACAGCCTCATCAACATTTAGTCTTCCTTGCTCTTCAATATAATCTTTAAGCATTTTTCCCTCAACGTACTCCATAACTAAATACTGAGTGTCAGCATTATAACTACCTTCATAAAATTTAACTACATATGGAGAAGAAATATACTTAGCAAGCCTTAACTCTTCCTTAAATCTATTTTTATTAGTCAATGGCATATTTGGATCATTTAGTAATGTCTTGATCGCAACCTTTTGATTCGTTTCTTTATTTAATGCTAAATAAACTTTCGCCATTCCCCCTGAACCAATTTCTCTCAATACTTCAAACTTTGGTGGTAAATGTGGAATTTTAACCATAACTATTCGACCTCCAGCATAATTATTGTTAAATTATCAGTAGATTCACCTCTGATAGCTTGATTAATCAACTGATCTGTTTTTTCTGATAAATTTCCTGAACCCGAGACAATCATCTCAAAATTTGGTTTTGTTATATAATCATGTATTCCATCAGAAGTTAAAATAATTGTTCTTTTTTCATTTGAATAATCAATTGTAAAGGCTTCAATGTTAGTTTTTTTGTTTGGTCCAAGTGCAGAAGTTAATGCTGCGGCTCCTGGTAATTTAGCTGCTTGAAATTCAGACATATTTTCTTCAATAATATAATAATTCATTAGATTGTGATCAACTGTTATTTGGTGCAATAAACCATCAAAAATATAAGTTCTTGAATCACCAATATTAAAAATAAAAATGTCTTTTGTATTCTTATAAATTATTGCTGCAGTGACTGTTGTTCCCATATCTTTTTTCATTGCATCATTGCCAGCTTCTGTAATCATATTATTTTTACATTGTTTAATAACATTTTTGAATCATTCAAAAATGTGTTTTTTATCATTAGGAAGTGATTCCATCTCATGTGAAAATGTGTTGATTGTAATGGACGCTGCTAATGAACCACCAAAATGACCACCCATTCCATCACAAAGTAGAGCTAAAGTACCAATATTATTATCAATTACAGTTGCCCTATCTTGGTTTTCCTCTCTAACAACACCAATGTTAGTATTTATCTTGTAATTCATAACTTTCCCCTTTAATTGCTTTAATTATTTTATTTACTGAATCTGCTAAATTATTATTTATTATTATAAACTTAAAATTGCTTGTTTGTTTAATTTCTTTTTTTGCTTTTTTCAATCTTTGCTTAATAGAATCATCTGATTCTGAATTTCTAGTTCGAATTCTCTCTTCCAAAACTTCTAAATTTGGTGGTGTGATAAAGATTGATATCAATTTATCTGATTTATTTTCATCATTAAACTTATTGATTATATTGATAGCACCAACTGTGTCAACTTCCACTATAACATCAAAACCCTTCAAAATATGTTGATCAACTTCAGATTTTAAAGTACCATAATAATTTCCAAAATGACTTGAATATTCTAGAAATTCGTCATTTTCAATTTTTCTAGAAAACTCCTCGTTATTTGAAAAATAATAATGAACTCCTTCAACTTCATTTGCTCTTTTTTTTCTTGTTGTCATTGAGCAAGAAAGTGCTAGCTTAAGCTCTTTAAATTTAAAGAGCTCTTTTTCTATTGTGCCTTTTCCAACGCCGGAAGGTCCTGTTATGATAATTACTTTGTTCATCTTTTATTTAAAAATTATACATTAAGAGATATAAATAAAACTAATATATGTTCACAATATTTTAAATTCAAGAGAAAATAATATTTATTTGATATTTTTAAGGCAATATATATAAATCATTTTAAGTTTTTAAGTTATTATTAAATAATGATTTCATTAGAAGGCAAATTTATAAAATATATTTACAGAAGTCTGGATAATAAATTTTCTGTAGCAATTTTTAAAATTGATAGCAGCAAAATTGATGACAAAAATGTTAATTATAATTTCACAAATAATTTAGCAATATCAATGCAAAACATTGAAATTAGCATTAACAAAAACTACATAATTCAAGTTACTCCTTCGACAAATCCAAAATATAAAGATGGTTTTGAATTAATTTCATTTGAAAAACCATCAATTGATTCCGCAAAGGCAGCGATTGATTATCTATCATCTAAAAAATTTCCAGGGATAACAAAAGTATTGGCTACAAAAATCATTAATAGCTTAGGTTATAAATTTTTAAACAACCCTCGTGAATTTAAGGAACAACTTGAAGAAATAACTAATGTTAAAAAAACAATGATAATTATTGATCAGATTGAATCTGGAAAAATATATCAAGAAGTATTAGAAAAATTTGTTATTAATAATTTATCAATGAGAATTCTTTATATTATTGAAAAGGAATATAAAGAAAAAGAATTATTAAATTTTTTAACAAACGACGTATATTCAATACTTGAACGAAATGAGAATATCGGTTTTTTTGATGTTGATAATATTGCCACAGTTTTTTTAAATAATTTTTCCAATGAAATTAGACAGGAAAGGTACATTCTTTGAACTCTAATGCAGCTTTCTTTCTCTGAAGGATCAACAATTTTTGATATAAAAAAATTATTTTTTGTAATATCGAAAGCTTTTCCAATTGATAAAAATGAATTTTTGCTTTCAATTAAGAGATTAATTCAAAAAGAGTTAGTAATAAATTCCGAAAATAAACAATTGATAACACCTACTTTAATTTATGACAAAGAATTATATATTGTTCAGAGAATGATTGAAATTAATAAAAATGAGATGTCAAGTGTTATCAGTAATATTGATTATTCAAATATTGATAAAATTCAAAGTGATGCATTGGCACATGCACTTAATAATCCAATAACAATAATTTCGGGTTACCCAGGAACGGGAAAAACAACACTTGTAGATAAATTGGTTAAAAATTTAAATCAACACGAACCTAATTCATTTAATCTTTTAGCACCAACGGGTAAGGCAGCATATCAAATTTTCCTAAAAACAGGATACACCGCAAGAACAATACATTCTTTTTTAGGAATGAAAAAAGGAAGTAATTTCTTTAGAATAAACAAGGATAATCCATCAGATGTCCAGACATTAATTATTGATGAATTTTCTATGATTAATATTGATTTGTTTTACTCATTATTAATTGGATGTCCCAATTTAAAAAGACTTATTTTAATTGGAGATAAAAATCAACTACCTTCAATTGGAGCTGGATATTTATTAAATGATTTTATTGAATCTGGAAAGTTTACAACTTTTTTACTGGAGAAAATTTATCGTCAGGAAATTGGATCATCAATCATCAAAATAGCCCTTTTAATTAATGAACAAAAAATTCCAGTTTTTAATGATGGTGATAGTGTCTTTATTGAGGAAAAAGAAAGAAATGCGAGATTTAAAATACTAGAAAAAATAGACGAATTTATAAAGAGTGGTATCAAATTAGAAGAATTTCAAATATTGGTACCAATGTATGCAGGTGAATGTGGAATCGATCAACTAAATATATTGATTCAGAAAAAATATTCAAAGGGCAGAGAATTTTTAGAAGTTAAAAATAATTTCTTTTACATAGGAGATAAGGTTATTCAAATTGAAAATGATAATGAAGCAAATGTTTTTAATGGTGAAATTGGATTTATTACCAAATTTAATACAGAAAGTACAAGAAAAGAAATAATTGTTCAATTTGAAGATGGCAAAGTAATAAAATACACTATTGTTAATTTTATGAAAAATATTAAATTAGCTTATGCTATTTCAATACATAAGTTTCAGGGAAGTGAATCTAAAAATATAATTTTGGTGATGTATTATTCACACTACCCTCTATTGAGCAAAAAACTTTTATACACTGCTGTGACAAGGGCTGTTGAAAAATTAATTATTTTTGGAGATAGAATAGCAATTGAAACTTGTATTAATAAAGATGATGATTCAAAAAGAATTGGAAACATTTTAGAACTTTTAATTCAAAAATAAGTATATAATTTTTTAATATGAAAGTAATTATTGGTCTAGGTAATCCTGGAGAAAACTATAAAAATTCAAGACACAACATCGGGTTTCAAGTTATTGATTTAATTTGCAAGGAATATGAAATTAACTTAAATGTTAGTAAATTTGGAGGTGTTTTTTTTGTTGAAAAGGATGTAATTTTTGCAAAACCATTAAATTTTATGAACAAGAGTGGTTCTTTTGTTAAGGACTTAATGAATTTTTATAAAGTTGAAATTGAGGATATTTTAGTTATATATGATGATCTAGATTCTGAACTTGGTCAAGCAAAAATAAAAACATTTGGTTCTTCTGGAGGACATAATGGAATGAAAGATATTATTAACAAATTGGGTACTGATGAAATTAAAAGATTGAAAATTGGAATTGGAAGACCAACCGATTCTGAGAAGATTGAAAAGTATGTTCTTGATAACATACCATATGAAGACAGTATAATTTTAGATAAAGTTAAAGCACAATCTTCAAAAGCGGCTATTAGTTTTGTATACAATGATATCAGATTAGTAATAAACAGTTTCAATGCCAAAAAATAGAAAATTAATTGCTGTTAGTGGAGGAGTTGATTCAATGGTTCTTCTAAATAATTACAAGGATGAAGATATCATTGTGGCCTTTGTTAATTATAATAAAAGAAAGGATTCTATAGTTGATCAACAAATAGCCATTGATTATTGCAATAAAAATAAAATAACCATTGAAATTCTTTGACTCAGTGAAGAACATCAAGGCAACTTTCAGGAATGAGCTAGAAATAAAAGATATGATTTTTTTAAGATTATATATGCTAAACATAAATGCCAAGAGTTGTTAATTGCTCAGCATAAAGATGATTTTTTGGAAACGGCAATCATGCAGTGGAGAGCCAAAAGAAATCCATATTACTTTGGAATTAGCAAAAATAGTCAAATTTTTGGAATGAATGTTAGTAGGCCAATGATTTTTAAGTATTGAAAATCTGAAATCTATGAAATAGCATTTGAATTAAATATTACTTTCAATGAAGACACCACTAATTTTACTGATTTATATCAAAGAAATATAATTAGAAACAGTCTGAACAACAAACCAATTATTGTTAAAGAAATGATTTTCAATGTTTTTCAAAAAATAAATGTTTTAAAAAGTATTCAAAACATTAAGATTATTAGTAAATATTATGAGTGGAGCAATTTAACATATAATGTTGAATTTTTAAGAAATAATAGAAATTATTCACAAGATTTAATTTTTAAATTTTTAATTCATAACTTTAAAGATATTAATATTAGTAAAAATATCATAAAATCAATTGAAATATTCTTATTAAGTCCTCAAAATGAAACAAAGAAGTTCATATTATCAGATAATCAGAAAATAGGTAAATTAAACAATAATGTCATTATTAAATAAAAATAAACTATAATTAATTAAAATTAACAAGAAAAAGAGAATTATTATGAGCGATAACAAGAAGGCGAAGACTCCCAAGAAGAAAAATTGATTTTTAATTATATCAATTTTAATTTTATTGACATTATTTGGAGTCTTTTTGTATACTATTTTTAAAGATAATGTACAGAAAATATCATATAGTCAATTTTTAGATAGAGCTAATCTTGCTGCATTATCTGTTGATGATAATACTTTCTTTTCTAAAATAATGTACACAGATTACAAAAGATTAATTGAAGTTACATTTGTTAAAAATGGAGTAACAGAAGGCACATTTTTAGTGGGAATGTTAGGGCCTGATCGCTTAAGTGACGATTTCCTAACACTTATTACACTGAATGGTTTGGGTGCAAATGGTGTTTTTGATGGTGTTTCAATTGCAGAACAAAATATGTTTTTAACAATATTATTACAATTTGGTCCAATTCTACTGATTATTATTGTTACCTTCTTTATATATAGATCACAAATGAAGGGTTCTGGCGGAGGAATGTTCAATCCCGGGAAAAATCAAGCTGAAAAAATAAAGTCTAACAAAAGGTTTACTGATATTGCTGGAAATATTGAAGTAAAAGAAGAAGTATCTGAATTAGTGGATTATTTAAAAAATCCTAAAAAATATTCGAATGTTGGTGCTAGAATACCAAAGGGTATTTTGCTAGGTGGTCCTCCAGGAACTGGTAAAACACTAGTCGCTAAAGCAACTGCTGGAGAAGCAAATGTTCCTTTTTACTTTATATCAGCTTCTAACTTTGTTGAGATGTTTGTGGGTGTTGGAGCAAAAAGAGTTCGTGAAATGTTTAAAGAAGCGCGTAAAAATGCTCCAGCCATTATATTTATTGATGAATTAGATGCAGTAGGTAGAAGTCGTGGTGCTGGAATGGGCGGAGGAAATGATGAGAGAGAGCAAACTCTTAATCAATTACTTGTTGAAATGGATGGAATAACTGAAAATGGCGGGATACTTATTATGGCAGCAACCAATCGTCCTGATGTTTTAGATCCTGCTTTACTGAGACCAGGAAGATTTGATAGAATAATTACTGTTGGATTGCCTGATATAAAAGAACGTGAAGATATTCTTCGCCTACACTCTAAAGGTAAAAGAATTGATAAAACTATTTCATTTGCTGGTATTGCAAGAAGAACTCCCGGTTACTCTGGAGCACAACTAGAAAATGTTATTAATGAAGCATCTTTACTATCGGTTAGAGAAAACACTGGAGTTATTACAGTTGAACAAATTGATGAAGCAATTGATAGAGTAATGTCAGGTCCTGCCAAGAAAAATAGAACCATTTCAAAAGAAGAATTAGAAATGGTAGCGTATCATGAGGCTGGTCATGCTGTTGTTGGTTTAAAAATTCCTGGTGGTAATAAGGTTCAAAAGATTACTATAATTCCCCGTGGTGAAGCTGGTGGATATAATTTAATGATACCCGAAAAAGAAAAGTACTATTCTTCAAAGAGTGACTTAGAAGCATCTATTAAATCATTTATGGGTGGTAGAGCTGCTGAAGAAATTATCTATGGTAAAAATGCAATCTCAAATGGTGCTAGTGATGATATTTCAAAAGCAACCGATATTGCAAGAAAAATGGTCACAGAATGAGGAATGTCAAATCTTGGTCCAATTAAATATGAAGAAGCTGAGGGAAGTCCGTTCTTAGGACGTGATTATGGTAAACAAAAATCATTCTCTGATGCTGTAGCTCTTGAAATAGATACTGAAATTAGAAAAATTATTGATGAATCGAAAAAAGTTGCTTACAAAATTGTTAAGGAAAATTTAGAGTTATTAGAATTAATCAAAACATCACTATTAGAGAATGAAACAATTGTTTCTGAAGAAATTGAATATATTGCTAAGCATTTAAAATTGCCTCCAAAAACTAAGAAGACTGATACCAAAAGTAAAACTGAAAAATTTGATTTAGATGAATTAATAGATGAAGTTAAAGCAAAAAAATCTTCAACTAAAACTGTTGAAGATGAAGTAGACTTAAATAAATAATTAAAATTATTTTAATTTTTCAAATATATCGTCTCCAATATTTGCAATATCAATCTCAAAATTACTTGCTACAATATTGCCTAAAGTTGCTAGACCATTAAAGTCAGGCAACTTTTTTGGTTCAATAAAAGATTTTGAATAAATTGTTGCTGGTAAATTTTCTCTAGTATGATCGCTACCTTTAAAGGTTGGGTCATTTCCATGATCAGAAGTTATAATCAACAAATCATCTTCTTTCATTGCATTTACTAATTTAGAAAGTTTGATATCAAATTGATTAATATTCTTGCCGTAACCCTCTACATCTCTCCTATGTCCATAGTGTGAATCAAATTGAACAAGATTTAAAAATAAAAATTCATTACTTGTTTTTTTCATAGCTAAATCTATCAAAATATCCATTCCTTTTTCATCACTTCCTGATGCATAATGTTTACTAATTCCTTGATTTGAAAAAATATCTCTTATCTTTCCAATACTAATGACATTCACTCCTTCTTTATGAAGTCTATTTAATATTGTATTTTTAGGAGGTTCAACTGCATAATCATGTCTATTGAATGTTCTCTCTCATTTTCCATTTGAACCAATGTATGGTCTTGCAATAACTCTTCCAACATTTCACTCAGGTCTTGATGAACAAATGTCTCTGGCAGCTTGTGCATATCGATATAAATTATCCAATCCCATATGTTTTTCATGACCACAAATTTGCAATGTTGAATCAGCAGATGTATAAATTATAATTGAGTTATTATTAATTTCTTCTTCTGCTAATTGATCAATTATAACTGTTCCGCTTTCAGCAATATTTCCAATTATTTTTCGACCATCAAAAACTTTTGCTAACTCATCTAACATTTCAATTGGAAATCCATTTTTAGTAAATACTGGAAAAGGATGCTTGGTTTCAATACCCATCATTTCTCAATGACCTGTTAATGTATCCTTGCCATTCGATATTTCATTTACTCTTGCTGTATATGCTAATTGAGAGCTTATTTTTCCTGGATTATGTATTTTGGCAATTGATGTTATTCCTAATTTTTTTCACATTGGAATTTCTAATTGAAAATTCTCAGATACATGAAGTAAAGTATTAGCACCTTCATCACCAAATTCTTTTTGTCTAACGTCACCACCAATGCCCAGCGAATCAGTAACAACCATCATAATTCTGTTATATTTTTTTTTCATTTTATCTCCTCAATATCAATAAATAATATTACATTTATAATTATAACATTCTTGAATTAATGAAAGCAATAATGTTAAATAAAAGATATTTTAAAATAAATAAATAATTTTAGTATAATGTTATTTACTATGGAAGAAAAAAATTACTACAAAATTCTTAATGTTAGTCCAAAAAGTGACATTAATGAAATCAAAAAAGCTTACAAAATTTTGGCAATGAAATATCACCCTGACCGCAACTCAACTATAAGCGCAGAAAAAAAATTTAGAAAAATAACTGAAGCTTATGATGTTTTATCTAATCCCACTCTTAAAAATTCATATGATGAAAATACAACTACTAGAAATCTTGACTACAAAACTGAAGAAACTATGAAATTAGATTCAAAACCAGAAGAAAAAATTGTTGAAAAAAAACAAAATGTTTTTTGCAAAATAATTTCTTGATTCAAAAAATTATTTCGTTAAATTAGAGATAAATTTAATATCTTATTTACTATTTGTGATAAAATTTATTAGCACAACACAGCAAATATATATTATTTAGTATTATTTAAGTTCAGAAATGATTTGTGAGTAGTTTTAGCTGTAAAACGAAAAACATTATATTTAAATAACTAATAAGAGTATATTCCTCGTTATGCAAGAAAGAGGTATTTTTATGTCAAGATATATTAAATCATCATTTAAAAAATCACGTCGTTATGGTTTTTCAATTTTAGAAAATGGAAAGGAATTCGTTAAAGGGAAGGGGCGTCAATATGCTCCTGGTCAACACGGTCAAAAGAGAGTTAAAGTTTCTGAATATGGTTTACACTTGTATGAAAAACAAAAACTAAGATATATGTATGGCATTAGTGAAAAACAATTCAAAAACACTTTTGAAAAGGCTTCAAAAAGACAAGGTCCAGCTGGTACAAACTTTATGCAAATGCTTGAAACAAGACTTGATAGTTTTGTTTATAGAACTGGGGTTGCTGAAACAAGAAGGCAAGCTAGACAATTAGTAAACCACGGTCATTTCCTGCTTAATGGTAAAAAAGCTGACATTCCTTCAATGCAAATAAAAATTGGAGATGTTATAACGTTAAAAGA
>JAGUQV010000110.1 GCA_030154525.1 Mycoplasmataceae bacterium
GGTGAAAAGACACGAGATAAAGTACCTCTAGAACCAACCACTTCAATAAGTGTTTCTTTTATATTAATAGTAACACCAGTTGGTATTTCTAAAACTCTATTTCCTACTCTTGACATATAATTTTATCAAACATAGGCTAGCACTTCGCCACCTATATTTGCCTTTCTTGCTTCTTTATCTGTAATTATTCCTTTTGAAGTCGAAATAATTGCAATTCCAAAACCTGATAAAACTTTGGGAATTGATTCAACTTCTGAATAAACTCTTAGTCCTGGTTTTGAAATTCTTTTTATATCAGTAATAACTCTGTCACTACCTTTATATTTTAAAGTTAAAATAATTTCTTTTTTAACTCCATTTTCATTAATTTCAAATTCACTAACATATCCTTCTCTTTGCATAATTTCTAAAATTTTTATTTTAGTATTAGAATGAGGAATCATTACTGTTTTGTGTTTTCTTGAATTTGCCATTTTGATACGTACAATCATATCTGCAATTGGATCTGTAATAAATGCCATATTATCAACTCGCTTTCTTTACTCCAGGTATTTTACCTTCATGTGCTAATTTTCTAAAGCAAATTCTACATATTTCGAATTTTTTAAGAACTGAATGTGGACGACCACATAATTGACAACGAGTATATTCTCTTGCGCTATATTTTGGATGTCTAGCTGCTTTAATTTTTAATGATTTTTTTGCCATAATTTATACCTACTTATTACCTTTAGCAAAAGGCATTCCTAATTTTTCTAATAAATAATGAGCTTCTTTATTTGTTTTTGCGGTTGTAACAATAATAATGTCCAATCCTTTAATTTTTCTAATTTTATCAAATGAGATAGATGGAAAAATAATTTGTTCTTTAATTCCTATTGCAAAATTTCCTGATCCATCAAATGCTTTGGGATTCACTCCTCTAAAATCTCTAATTCTCGGAATTGAAACATTAATTAATTCGTACAAAAATGCTCATGCACGATCTTTTCTTAAAGTAACCTTTCCACCCATTGGCATTCCTTCACGAAGTTTTCAAGAAGCCAAAGATTTTCTTGCTCTTGTTTCTGCACATTTTTGTCCAGAAATAAGTGCTAATTCATTTTGAACTTCTTCAATTGCTTTTGAATTGGTTAC
>JAGUQV010000025.1 GCA_030154525.1 Mycoplasmataceae bacterium
ATATGTTGGTGTTTCATCGATATTTTTTGATAACAATGTAAATCAATATAGAAATGAAATTAAATTCAAAATCATAGAAGAGAATCAAAATGTAAATTTATTCAACATTGAAAAAATAAATTATAAAGATGAGATAACTAAAAAAATTTATGATATTTTAGATAAGTATTTTAAAGAAGAAATTATAGAAGTTAATAAGGATAAGATAAAAAAAATTGAATCTTTTCTTAAGTTAAATGAAAACAAAATATATAAAAACTTGTGAAGAGATAAAGAGATTAAGAAAGATATAATTAATCTTTCCGAAAGCAAAATAAACGATAATACAAAACTTAAACTAGAACTGTTTAAAATTCAATTGAAAAATGAAAAAATGATAAATGATGATATAAATCATAAAATAAATGATATTGATTTTCAAAATAAAGATATATTATTTGAGCAATTAAAAAGAAAAAGAAATATTGATAACATCACTGTTGAAAAATTAATTATAGCTAGATTAGAAGACTTAAAATATTTTGAAAAACTAATACTGAGTAAAAGAAATAACAAATGCGTTTTAGAAGAGGATATACATGAATTTTTATGTGAAACCGGAAAAACAGGAGAAATTGAAAATATAAAAAATAGATTATGAATTTTAGATGAAGGGCTTTTTTTTAAAAAAACAATTAGCTCTGATGTATCTTTAACTAGAAATAAGTCAGTTAAAAATATCAAAAGTCAAAAACGTCCTGATATATATATAACGAAAAGCATTAATAACAATGAACCAGATAATGTTATTTCGGATGGAAGAATAGTTATTTTTGAAATAAAAAGACCAGAGTTAAATAATCATGATAAATCAAATGACCCTAATGAACAATTATTAAAATATTATGATTTAGTTGCGAATGGTAAGGGGAAGGCCCATAATGGAAGGCCTCTAAATATAAAAAATAAAGCTTTTTATGAATTAATATCAATTTGTGATATCACAGAAAAATATAAACAAAAATTAATTTATGAAAAATATATAGAAGAAGATTCAAGAGGTGCATATCATAAAATATTTTTAGAAAAAAATATATTTTCTAGCACTTTATCTTTTGATTATATTTTAGAAAAAGCAAAAGAGAGATATAGCTATTTGAATAAAAAAGATTATTTAATAAAAAAAGAAGAGGATTAGTGAAAGACGTGAGTTATAATGACAAAACTTTAATCAAAATAGGTAAAGATATAATTGGGGATAATAATCATAATCATGGTAAATATTTAACCATGTATTATTTAAATGATTTATTTATTGATTATTTTAATTTTAAAAATATTGATATTTTAAATACATTCAAACCCCAAATAAATATTTCTAGATGAATGGCTGCATACAATTGAATGATTCAAATTAATATAAGGGGCTTAGTTCAAGATTTTTTATGTTGATACTTAAATAATTATTTAATAGATGAATCGAAAAATAAAGAAGAATATTTAGCATCAACAACAGAGAAAGTTTCGGATTGAAATTGAACTTTGCAACAAAAGAATTTAATGTTTTTTTTAAAAGATAACAAGTATTGTATAAATAAAACAAATATTATAGAAAAAAAAGAAATTGATAAAGCTGTAAAT
>JAGUQV010000001.1 GCA_030154525.1 Mycoplasmataceae bacterium
AAACAGGTTAATCATTTTGAATAAGAAAATTATTTATCAACTCTATTTTATTTTTTGATAGTTGTTTGCGAGGTGATTTTTTTGTAAAATTATTAGGATTATGATTCGGTTCTTCTAAATACTTTGTTCGAAAATCTCTCTTCCATTTATTTCTATAAAAAGAAGTACCAATTTTTCCATCATCTTTAATCATAATTGCCATGTCATAATCAGTTTGACGGTATTCACCTTCAATAATTTGGATGAATTGTTTATTTATAATTCCTAGATCATTAAAAACATAATATGCATAACCTTTAATTGCGCAACCTTTATTATTTTTATTGTTTAAATATTTCTTTGTAGAAAACATTATTTTTATTGCTTCCATTAGAACACCAACGTTCTAAAAATCTCTTCAAGGATTGGTACTACAATTGAATTACCTGCTAAATAAAGTTGTTTATTAGGTTTAATAAGGTTTGTTTGAACCACCTTATCAAATGATTCATCTGTAAAACCCATGTACCTAAAGGCTTCTTTTGGCGTCATGGTTCTTATTTTATCTTTACCATAAAATAGCTTTAGTCGTGAAAGGGCTCCTGAAGCTGTTAATGTTGATCCATTGTAATTAATATCAAAAACCATATTCTCACTTGAAAAATTAGTATAGTTTTCAAGTTTGTATTTTCTAACATTATCGTTTCTAAATGATGGTTCAGTTAATCGATATTGATTAAACTTCTTATCAAAAGGAATCCCTTTTTCTAAAATACCTTTAATTGGGACCATCCCTAAAGTTTTCTTAGGATCTCTAAATTTAAAGTCTACTTTATCTTTATGAGTTTTAAGGACTGAAAGGACAAAAACTCTTTCTCTTGCTTGAGCCATTCCAAAATCTTTTGAATTAAGAACATATTGTTTTGATTCATAACCTAGTTTATCTAATCTATCTAATCATTTCTTGTATTCAAGATAATGATTTTTATTAATCATTGATTTAACATTTTCTAAAAGTAAATACTTTGGCATTTCACTTTGAGAAAATGTTTTTTTTGCTCCACTAATAATTCGATCAATTTCTCATAATAATCCTGAACGAGTATTAGCGTTTTTTTCCATTCCTTTACCTAGTCCTTGACCTGATAAGTCTTGACAGGGAAATGAATAAGTAAAAATATCAATATTTTTAGGAAGGTCTTGTGCCTTTACTTCTGTAATATCAAAAAGATTATTAGAAAGCTCTTTTGATCTATTTAATCAAAATGCTGTCTCACTATTTTCAAAATATTTCTTTTGAGATTGGATTGATAAAGGTTTTTTAGAATCAGCACTTAAATTAACATTTACTTTGAATGTTTCAGGTCTTATTTCTAATTTCCTCTTGCGGGGGGGGGGCAGAAAGGCCACTGGATTATGAATAGCTTCGTAAGCAATAATGGCGTCAATAAATCATTCAACTATTCCCACCACATTAATATTTCAATTCATTGAATGAGAAATGTTCTTTAGCGCCATATGTTGTGATCCAACACCGGCAAAAGCTTCAAAAAGATTAATTTGTTTTGATTTAGCTGAAATATCTTTAATTGAATTTCCTTGTTTTGATTTCATATTAATATATATTTTAACGTTAATGTGTAAAATTGGCGCAAAGTATGAAAAAATAGAATTTTTGATCAAATTTAGGAATTTAAAATGGCTATCTTTTTCCATTTCTAAATAATCCCTAGCATTAAAATCAAAATTTTAATTACATAATATTATTTTTTTAGTAAATAAAAGATGAATTAACTCTTTTTATAATATCATTCTCACTAGCAATTATTGTAGCTTCATCACACTCTAATCCAAAAATTTTCTTTATTAAGTCTAAATATTTTATATCACAACAAATTAAATATGAAATAAATGGGAAACAATATTCCGCTATTTTATCCCAATCCTTAGATTTAATTCTATTCAATAAATGTATTGCCCTTTTTCTTTTATCATAATTAATTATATAAATAAGAGGAGCAAAAGTGTTTAATATAGCTGGATTTTTAGAAAACTTATTTAATATTAATTCTCATATATCGGTTACAAAATTTTTAATTTCTAAAATAATTTTCCCAAATATTAATTTTATTTTTTTATCACTAAAACTTTGACTTTTATTTTTCATTATCAAAAACTCCTTAAGTAAAAAATTCATTTCAAAAGCCTTAAAATTCTTTATTTTTTCACTATTTTGTTTTATATCAATAATTATTTCTTTAAAATTCTTTATAAAATTTTCTTGATAAACTAAACCCTTTGAAAGATTGAAATTTTCTTCTTTTATTTTAGAAAATTTTCTGATTTTATTGAATACACTTGTTATATATTTAATGTCAATTCTCCTTTTTAAAAGGTCTCAATTTAAATTTTCCTTTTTAAATTCGTTTAAAATCATTTTTTCTCTATTGATTGACATGTTCAAAAATCTTAATTTAGCATCAATAATATCAATAATATCCTCAGAAATTTTTCTGGAATGAAGGATAAAAATATCATCAATAAACCTGTAAATCTTAATTTTTCTATTTTTATTATCTCT
>JAGUQV010000146.1 GCA_030154525.1 Mycoplasmataceae bacterium
ATCAAACTCCTGTGTATTCAAGTAGTTCTAAGAAAACAATAAATTTATTGATTGGATTGGAAATGTATTCAACTGGTTGAGAAAAAGATATTACTATTAATGGCAATAACTTAACTATCGAACATATAATTCCTCAAAACTATGATAAGTCAACTGATTTTTGAGCATATGCAAAAGCGGAAAATGATGGAGATGAAGAAAAAGCAGATGAGTGAATATCTAAAAACCTACACACATTACCCAATTTAACAATCATTACAGGCAAACTAAATGGAAAACTAAGTAATAAGTCATTTGCTGAAAAGAAAGCCATTATGAAAGAGAAAACAGCTTTTGATATGAATAATAGAATCAATGAATACCAAGAATGAAGAGAAGAACAACTAAGAGATCGTGGAGATAAACTAACTGATTTGATTGTTGGGCTATTAGATATTTAAATTAATTAATATCGTTACTTTAATAGATAAATTTAATGAATTAGAAGAAATGTATCAATGTTCACAACCAACCAAACTACAACATTAACTTCAAGACAAAAACCATAACTCCCTTTTAAATAATATTAGCTTGTTTTAAATTTCAAAAAATAATGTTCTAAAAAAATAATTATGCGATAATTTTGAAAAGAGGTTAACATGCATAAAAAAACAATTAAAAATGATTCTATGAAATTCAACACATTATTGGGTTATATTGAAGAAGGGGATATTATAGTTCCAAATTTTCAAAGAGAATTTGTTTGAAGTAAACAAAAAATTGTACTGTTTTTAAATTCATTATTAAATAGTGAACCATTTGGGACAATATTATTATGATCACCAAAAAATGCTATTGAATTAGAAACCAGAAATGAAATAGTAAAATTTATTTCAAAAGGTGGCAATAAAAATAATTCAAAACAATATTTAATTGACGGACAACAAAGAACAACATCGTTATTAATAATGTTATTCTCTTCAAAATTGCAAGACGAATTTCAAAAATATAAGAAAAATAAGCCGACGGGTTGGAATTATGGAAGATTGATTAATTTTGATTATGTTAAAAATGAATTCACTTTAGATAAGTTGAATGAAAACACGTTAGTATTGGATGACATTTTTTCAATATTAGGATTGGATGAAACAAAAAAAGTTATTAAGATAGCAAATAGAAATTTAACAGATAAAGAAGTTAATTCATATTTAGAAAATATTCATCAAGTGCGTAATATAATAAATGATTTAGAAGTTTCTATGATTAAACTATCTAATCATAATTTGGATGAAATTATTGAGATATTTTCTAATATCAATACAAAGGGTTCAAAACTTACTAATTTTCACATAATTCATGCAAAGTGATCAAATTTGTTAGATCCTATTACTGGAGAGTACTTTGATTTTGAAACATCATTAAACAATTTAAGGAAGAAGTTTTTATTTGGTTTCAATAAAATAGACGAGGAAATCTTTGTTGATTCATTATATCTACACATTGATGACAAACTTATTCTATCTTCTGAAAAGAAAATTTCATTTCCAATAAAGAAAGAAAATTCAGAAATTTTAATCAAAAAATTTAATGACAATTTGATAGCCTTTGAAAAGGCTTATGTTTTTTTAAAGGGAATAAAAATGCATTATAATTTTTTACCTTCCAAAATAATCTTTAAATGATTAACATATTTTTATATTAAAACAAAAAACAAATCTTACACAGGATTTCAAGGCGATATTATTAAAACATATATTAAATTATCTTGTATAAATGATAGGTATAGATCAGGAACTCTTAAAATGTTAGAAAATGATATTAAATTTGTCAATGACATTTTATTAAGCCCCAAGATTAAAGAAGAGTGAGAAAAATGGAAAAAGAAAGATAGCGAAGGTGTTAATTCTTATTTTGAAAAACAAGAATTAACTATTAACAATTTGAAAAATGTTACTTATTCAACAAACTCTATGATTTCCAATTACATAAAGTTCCTTTTATTCTCATCAACAAGATCTTTTTTTGGTGGGTTAAATCATGCTGACTATATTGCTGTTGATGTACATCACATTTTTCCTAAAAATTCAAAAATAATTACTAGTAATGACGAATGAATAGAAAAAGTTGATACAATAATAAATACAACACCTTTAGTATCTAATGAAAATAAGCACATAGGTTCAAAAAATCCGTCTGTATACTTGAACACTCTTGAAGCAGAAGGAACAAGCGAATTCAATGTAATTTTGAAGGAACATGGTATTAATAAAGAACTTTTGAAAACAGATGATTTTGAAAGTTTTTTGGAAAATAGAGGTGAGTTTCTTCTAAAAAAAGTAAATGAAAGTTTTAAAAATTAATCATAAATACTTTTCAAAAGTTAAGACACTTTATACTAATAATAAATTGTGTTATTTGAAGTATATTATAATTAAATCTCAACATAATATAAAACAACTAATAGATTGCATAGATAAGTTAATTGATCTGTTTTTTGATATTTAACTTATTTAATTATTTTAAAATGATATTATTATATTAATGTTTAAATATAGATATGGAAATAATAGTAATGTAAATTCAAATGAATTAAAGAAAGAGATTTTAAGTTTTTGAAATTTAAATGTTCCCTTTGTGAATGTCACTTGCTATTCAACCTATGGCGGATATACTAAATCATGATCTATAAATAATAAGGATTTTGCTGAATGAATAATTATCAATAAATTAAAAAAATCATATAATAAAAGTGAGTTCCAAAAATTGGAAATTGAAGACATTTTTATAGTTCATAAGAAATTCAAAAATAAAAAAATTATGAAGAAATATTTTTATAGTGAATTAGAGTCTAAAATTCTTTGGAATAAATTTTATTCATATAAATGTAGTCGGGGATACTATTATTTGCTAAATAAATTTAAAGATTCAAATACTATTTCTGCTCCCAAAAACTTAACTAAAGAAGAGTTGAAGATGTATAGAGATGCTCTAAAAATTCACAGATCAATCCCCAAGGCAGCTGCGTGTCTCTTGAGGAGTGTTATGGAATCAATATTAAGGAGAAATTTTTACCCTAAGGATCAAAAAATAACTTTGGGTTCAATGTTGCGCGGGGAAAGTGTGAAAAATTTTTTTGGTAAAAAAAATATTGAAGTTTTGGATGCTATGAGAATAATTGGCAATGACGGAGCTCATTCCGATAAAGCGACATATAATGAAAAAGATAAGAAAGATGTTTTTTTATTATTAAAAGGTATAAAGTTATTGTCAGACGAGATGATGAAAAGTGAATTAAAAAACAATATAATAGATATTAAAAAAACAATATGCACACATTACCCAATTTAACAATCATTACAGGCAAACTTAATAATATAGTCATTTTATAGATAAGAAAGCTATTATGAAAGATAAAACATTCTTTGATATGAATAATAGAATCAATGAATACCAATAATGAAGAATCAACAACAATGAGGCCTCAAAGCTCATTATTTTTATTTAGTTATTTTATCATTTAATATATCTTTAAATTTTTCACCCATTTGATTATAAAAATTTATAATATCATTTATCTTAACGTTTCCATAACATTCAGAATCTAAGATATACTTTAAAACTCTTTTATTTTCCAAAGTGAAGAAATCTTCTTGAAAAAGATTAATCTGGGATAATGGAGTTGAAAAGTTTTTCTCTTCGTCGGAAATTTTTGTAAATATTTCATTAATTAGAAGGATGTTTTGATCAACAAGATTTATTAATTCTTTGTCAAATATCATAAATACATCATATACATGTCTAAACAAACGTTTATTAATATATTCATCATCCATACCTGTTCCTAATTTTTCATTTTTATATTTCTTATCAAAGACTAATAGCTTCTCAGCTACAATGTGGTGAATATCAATAACAGGAACCAAGACCTTTAACTCAAGTTCTTTTTTATAATGCTTTTCAACTACATTATAAATACTTTTCTTTTGTATGCTTTCTAAACCTACTTCAAAATTAATATGTTTAACATCAAATGAAAATTCATGGTTTTTATATTCAAATTTACAAGTCAAAAAAGTTCTACTTGTATTTCAAAAATCATCACGACTTTTTATAATAATTTTATTGTCTTTTTCCATTTGGTCAATTAAAACTGATATTTCTTTAATAATTAATTTTGCAGAGTGTCCTCTATAACCAAATATTGATAAATCAATATCTTCTGAAAGTCTATTTGTTATTTTATAGCATTTAGATAATGATGTACCACCACACAAATAGTAATTATTACTTCATTTTTGAGCATCAAAAAGAATTACTATATATTCTAATATTTCAGATAGAAGAATATCTTTTTCAACTAAATGGTTACTAAGTTTGGGAAATTTTAATATTAATTTTTTTACTTCAATGTTATCCAACATTTATTTGAATTTCTTTTTTTAGCTTCAGAACAAAGTCATTAACACTTGAATAATTAAAATGTTCATTATTTCTAGTATATTTCAATAAATTAGCAAATACTTCATCCAATTTATCTTTTACATTATTAAAATATGATTCCAATAATGAATAAGAAATATTTAGATAATCTTTACTACTATTTTTCTTATTATAAAATTTAGCTAAAGATATTAATTCAATACTATCAACTTCATTTTTTTCGGAAGACATTTTAATTAATTTGTATTGCTTGAATTTTCTAAAGAATATTTCTCTTTCTTCTTTAGAAAGTTTTTCTTTTGTCAATAACTCTGGAACAAAAATATTTTTTTCTAATATTACTGCTTCTGAATTTTCTAACTCTTTATTAACTACAAGGTTTTTTATTAAACGATTTGATAATTCTTTCTCTAAACTAATCTTAAAGTCAATTAAATTACTAGAGAAAGAATATATTCCTCTTTGGATTCTAAAAACATCATTGTTTAAATACATTTTAGAAAGTACATTATTTATGTATTGTCCTAAACACTTGTCATTAATAATATTATTTAAAATATACTCATCCTTTACAGATAAAGTTTCTAAAAGTTGTAAAACATCTTTTTTACCAAAAATAGAGTTCTTTAAATTATTCTTATGAGCAATAATAATTTTGTTTATAAAATTCTCTTTGTTGCTCAATGTTTTCATCATATTGTTCTTCATTTTGTTTTCTCTTTTTCTTAATTAATAATTCTAATTATAGCATTATTTATGTATTTTTTATTACATTATTCTTATTAATAATATATTATTAATAAGAATAATGTATATCTATTAAAAATGTAAAAAAGTCCCTTTTCTCTAAAAATCAATGCTTTTTGTTGAATATTTCACTAAATAGTGACCTATTAAATAATTCCATCATCTTGTTTGATTGGATGATAACTAAATCAATCTACTTCTTGAAATTTCGATCAATTACAATATTTATAACTATAATTATCTTTTAAGAATTGAAGAACTTTATGTTGAGCTCCAATTCCTGAAAAAGTTTCAAACACTTTTAAGGTACTAGAATTTGTTTTTGTTTTTTGTTTTGTTTGATTGCATATTAAAGAAATTTTAAATTGTTTTAATGTTTTTATGATTGTTTTGCTGAATCGGAAGTAAAAACATATTAACAATGTCTAAGAATCTGTACATATTAACCAATTTAGCAATCATTACAAGCAAACTAAATGAAAAACTAAGTTATGATTCATTTGTTAACAGAAAATTACTAGCAATGACAAAATAACTATTATAATAACAATCAGGAATTTATTAAATTATTAAATTGAAATTATTGATAAAAAATACATACTTAATAATATGATTAAAATTCGGCTTTATACATTTCAAGAATAATATCTTTTCTTTTGTCTAAAAAATCATAATATGTTGCTTGATTTAAATTTTGACAAAGAACTAAATATGAATCAGCAAGTTTTTCAGCCATATTAGTATTATTTATTAGTGCTCAACGATACATTTGATCATCATGAATATATTTTATATTTAAATCATCAGATTTATCTCTATTACTAGCACTTTTTAATAAAGATAAATTTGCAAAATGAGTAACTCCCATAAATCCTTTTAATTTTGATTTAGGAATCAAATGATCATTTTCAAATATTTCTGAACTATTATCGTGTGAATTTACATCTCTCATAAATAAATAATACATCAATATTATTGATTTTTCTTTAAAGATATTTTCTTCTTCAATTGATTTACTTTTAGTGTGAAAAGAATTAATTCCACTTTCAAAATTTTCGAAATCGATACCACTTAAATAAAACTTATGTTTCATTGATAAAAATGCTTTGACAGATGAACCTGAATTAAAATTTTCAGAAATTAAATCATATATATACCTTATTCTAAATCTTGCTTGATTTTTACTTACAAACATATTTATTTTTAAATTTTTGTCTTCAAATATAGAGTTATATATATTCCCTAAAATGGCAATAGTATATGATTTTCCTGGCAAGTAAGAATCATCATTTTTCAATAATTTATTTCCTCTAAAGTTTGAAAACAAGTGAAAAATTTCGTAATAAATTTTAATTGCTTTTTTTAAATTTGAAATAATTGTATCCACATCATCTTGAGATTTTATATTCTCTTTTAATTTGACACCTATTTCTTCATCTTTGATATCAATTTGATTTTCAATTGCTTCTTCACTAATTCATAAATGAAATTTAATCAAATTAATTAAAGAATCAAAACCGACTATTTGTTTATTGGTTTTACTTTCATAAGAAATTTTTTTTGTGAATATGCCAGATATATGAGAAGATATATTATTTGATAAAACATCATGGAATATATATCAAATAACATCAAATGGCGATAAAGAATTTGTTTTTTCATATTTCCCGCCAGAATGCGATGCAATTTTTTCTAGATTTTCATCAATTTCATTTATCATTTTTTTTGATTCCGATTCATCAAAGTCCATATCTATAATTGATCATCGACTTCTTAGTATGTCAGTCTTATCTAGCTTAGTACCTTTAGTATTTATTCTTTCGAATAATGTTGTTGTTTGCTCTTGTGATCCTTTAAAAATTATATATGGAATTTGATATGTTTGAATATCTAATGAATTATTTGCTTTCAAATATATTTGACCTGCTAATCATTTTCAAATAGGAGTAGATAAAATATTAATTTCTGATATTTTTCTTTCATGTTTTTTATAAAAATTCTCACCAAATTCAGCTGAATCAATCCGTATTTTACCTGTAGCATTCATTGGTATTGGTAAAAGTTGAATCATCAAGTTTTCTGCTTTATTTCAATTATCTATATTCTCATTATCAAATTCTAAAGTTGCTTCTTTCACTGTAGATTTTACATAATCTTTCAAATGTTTTGGTAGCAAATTTTTAAATATATTTTTATAAATTTCCATAATTGTTGTTGTTCTTTGCAAACCATCAATAATATATTTTTGTTCATTTACTTTCGAAAGTAGAATTACTCCAAACGGAAATTTATTTTTAATAGTGTCTTGTAAATCATTTTTTTGCTTAGGAGTCCATACTAAATTTCGTTGAATTCTTGGAATTTTTAAAATTCCTTCTTCATATTCTTCTATCAATTTATCAATGGTCATATTTCCAAATTCAAAATTTGCTTTTTGTTGTTTTTGATCTTGGTTCATAAAAACTCCTATTCGTAATGAAAATTATCGCACAAAAATATTATTTTAAAATTTTTCTCTTTTAAAATAATATTTATACATAGGAATTAATTTTCATTATCCAATATAAAAATCATTATATGCAGGCTAAATTAGAGAATGGTTAATAAAAATAATTTACTATAATATAGCAATTATCATGGATAAAACTTCTCTCAATTTGAATATAAATTAATATCAAGAAGAAGAGAAGAACAACTAGGAAATTATGGAGATAAATTAAGAGATTTAATTGTTAGTTTGTTAAATGTGCAATAAAACTGATTAACATAATTAAAATTATTATAAATAATGTGCACCTTATAATATTTAAAATTCTCATTATTATTTATTCATACAAAATTTGTTTAGTTGTTTTCATAGTACAGATAATAAAAAAGATTTATCTGAGTGTAAAATATAGTCAAGTTATTCGTTAATATATCAAAAATTTTTCTGTTCTCCAATTGATTGATAATTCATGAATCAGTTATGATTACAAAAAAGAACTTGAAAGAATAATTATTACTATCAGATGCACCTAAAATATCTATATATAACTAATTATAAACTTTGCGTTGCTTGCACTAATATGAATCCCGCTTATTGTTATAGGAATTTTATGATTAGTAAGCTTGATCAAACAATTTATAGCACATAGCAATTTATATGAGGAACAAAAGAATAAAAATAATACTTTATTTATTTTCATGATATTGTCAATATTCTTTGGTGTTATTTTTACAATAGTAATTTATGTTGTATTACCCAAAGATATCCCATACTCAACAGTAGATGATAAAACAAATTCATTAGTATCGACAAGCAGCAATAAATTTGAATCAATATCAAAATTGAAAGAATTACTTGACAGTAATGCAATCACTCAACAAGAATATGATTTGGAAAAAGAAAAATTACTTAAATAATTTATAATAAATGAAACCATTCTTTAAAAAGTGGTTTTTTTGTTTAACTAATAAAGTTTATTTTTTGTATAGAAATAAAAAGACTATTTATAAACAATTCTTATCATTAATGCACACATATACCTTAGCACATCACAAATATATGCTAATAAAAGATTTGTATTTATGATATAATTTTAATAATAAATATTAACAATTGTTTTTTAATATAAATACATAATTAAAAAATAGAGAGGCATAATTCTAGTTTTATGAATAAAATAGAATTACTTATAAAGTGATAAAAAAAGAAATATTGATTACGGAAAATAATCTGGAAAAGCAAATCAAAAAATTTTTGAAATGAATAAAAAATGATTATTTTCATTTTAATGAGGAATGAAAAACTGAAAACTATAAATGGAAAGAGCTTTCAGATAATAAAGAAGTGGGTTTCATTCCTGAGAAAATAACCTTAAGGTCACCTATGACAATTTTAAATGCACCTTGAGGAACAGGCAAAACTCATTTTATTGAAGCTATGGGAGAAATGATTCTTAATGGAAAAATAACCGGAAAGGAGTTGGAGCATTTTGTTGGTAAAGACTTCAAATTTAAAGTGAAAAACTTCATCATTATAGACGTGTGAAAAATTTTTAATTATGAAAGTGCAGTTGAACTAATTTATCAACAAGTAATTACCATAATTTTCCCATTAAATCAAGAATCAATAGGCGAAAATCTTGATAAGTGAAATAAACTTAAAGATTCTTTTTTTTCATTGCCTGCATTAATAAAAACAAGTATAGGTTGATCTGTTGATAGTTTTAGTATTGGAATGCAAATTAATCCCCAAGGATTTGCTGATGATAGGCAGAGAAGAAAATTATCAAGAGATATGAGTGAATTGGAAAATTCTCAAAAAGATATGGATAAGTTAGTAGAAGATAAGTTGAAAAATGATGATGACATTAAAACATTGATATTTTTTGACAATGTTGAAAGATTAGGGCCCTTTGCTTGAGATGTTATTAAAATAATTCAGAAACTCCAAGAATTAAATAATTTAATCATTGTTTTTTCTATGAACAAAAACAAACTAATAAATATTTCAGAAAATAAAGAAGATGTCTTTGAGTCGCATATGGAAAAATATTTAAATATGGATTATTACAATTTGCAGCAAGATTATTTGGGAGTTTTGAAAAATTCAAAAATTAAGGAAGAGAACCAATCTACTTTAAATGATTTTTTTAATCAAGAAATATCTGGTAAAAAAAGAACAATTCGAGAAATGAAGAAAATCATTGAGAACCGTAATGTTATTGACGCCTTTTCAATTAATAAAATCTTTGGACTTAAATCCATAATTGAAATTATCTCAAAAAATTATTCCTTCAATGAAAAAGACAATGAACAAATGATGAAATATTTAAAAAGCATTATAATTAAAAAATTTAATGAATTTCTAAACATAATGACAAAATTCACATTATGACAAAATGATATGTTCGATTGTTTTGCCAAAACAAATATTGATTTTCCAAATATAACTAGTGAAAACATTACACTTGAAGAATCGACGAAGAAAATTCTGGTTCCAATCTCTTTTTATATAAATAAGGGAAAAGCAAATGGTTGAAAAATAAATATGATACAATATTGTCGTTTGGATTGAGTTAATGAATTTAAAGAAATTGACACATTATTAGAATCACAATTGACTTCATGCTTAAGTTTATATGACAAAATTCGAAAAGTTGAATTAGAAGCTGAAGATGTTAAGAAAGATGTCGAGAAATATAAAAATAATATTGATAAAAATAAGAAAAAAATATTAGAAATTGATAAATTAGAATCACCTTCTTCAAAACAAATTAATGATAAATCAATAGCACTCCTTGACATAGGGACGACAGAAGGTCTTGTTAATAAAAAGGAAACATCATTAGAAGAAAAAGAAAAAGAGATTGAAGATATTAAATCGGAATTATTAAGAAGTTCGTTGTTTTTCAAAGACATAGAAGAAGAAAAAACCAAAGAAGAATTTAAAGAAGAATTTTCAAAAATATCAACTGAATTCAAAAGCTTCATATCACACTCAAAAACCGGATATTTAGATATTTTAAAATCAATGAACAAAGAAGATTTGCTAATTTATAATTTTTTTAAGAATATTGATGATAAAATCAAGATGTATGAAATTATTGATGAAAATTTTATTAATGATGATAATATAAAACATCTATCTGACTATATAAACAAAGAGTTTAGAAATTACTCAAAATAAAACAAGATAAAGCTACTACTATATAGGAAAACACAAATAATATAAACTCAATTGTAAAATAATCAAATATGGCTACTTGAAAGTTTTTAGTTTTTAATATATATTTAATTTAGTAATCTAATTTTTTTAATAGACTTTTCGATGTCTCATTCACATTATAAAATTTTATTTATAATCTGTTTTACTTTAACATAAATCTTTTATTTTTATTGAAATATATCTATATATAGTCACAATAAAAATTTCCAACACTAGGAAGTGTAAGGTGTAATCATATAAATGTATATGTTTTAATTTTTTTTTCAAATAATAAATACACATCAATCAATTTAACAATCATTATGTCAAAATAAATAAAAACTAAGTAAAATAAATTTATTTACCGATAATAAGGCCATCACAAAAGATGAAAGCATCTCTTAATATGAATAATAAAATAAATGAGCATCAATAATGAACAGAAGAACAACTAAGTGATTGTTGAGTTAAATAAATAGATCTAATTTAGATATATTTTAATAATAAATCTCATTAATTTTAATTAATAACAATAACTAATTAGTGTTATTTTATCTTTATTAAATAGATAAAAAATGCAAAATAAAAATTTTATAAAATATCTTAATTACGATATAAAAGTTGATTAAATGGCATTAATACTATTTAACTAAGATCTTAACGCGTGATTAAATATACTATATTTTTGCCAATCTTTTAAATTCAGCCTTAATAATTTTAAATTCATGATTATCATAAAATGCATCTTTGCTTATTTTATTAACATCATTTTTAGTTAATGAACTGCTTTTAATTTCTAATTTTTTCATATTAATCACTTCCTTTATTTATTAAAACTTAATTGCTATTACACATGAGTTGCTAATTCATTCAATAACTTTTTTAACACCTTCATTATAATCTATTTCTAAAATTTTAACAAATTTTTCTATTTTTACTTTGTGAAATGAATGATTTTTCTGTTCACCTTTAGATCACATTAAATGATAACCAAAATATCTTAATATCAAAATCAAAAATGCTAGTGAAAATCTTTTATTTCCATTTATCAATTTGTGACCCATTATACTTTTTATAAAAATACTTCCTATAAATTCGAAAATTGATTTTGGTTCCTCGTACATACATTTAGTTATTTCTGAATAAATTGGAGCTTCTAATAACAATATTTTATTTTCATCTCACTCAATTGGTTCTTCAGACATTTTACCGGCATTTATTAATGCTGGTTCAATAAATTTTGCTAACTCTCTTGCTAACTCTTCATTAAAAATTATCGGAACTCAAAAAACTTCCACCTCTTCTTTTGCATTATAGTGTGAATCAAAATAATGTTTTTCATTTTCAAATATGAAAAGAGAATTTCTATTTGTTTCAAAAAATATTTTATTAGGATTATCATTATTTTCAACAATGTAAAATTTGATGCTTTTCATTCGTTATAATAATATCACATGTCGAATAATCATGGTTCGAATATTAGTGCACATAAACAAATGAATAATGAATAAATTAAAAGATGTAATGACATATATTGAAATAATCCATAATAAATATGTGTAAAAAATACCAGTTAATTATCATTAATATGATGTTATTTGAAAGCGCTTGTCATTAAATATTTTTTATCAAATTTAATCAGAAGTTTGAATTATTGAAAAAGTGTAATTTTTTTACACTTTTAATATAAATATATGTATAATTTATTTATCTAGAATTAAATGAGGCAAATATATGTTATTAAAATACTCAATAGAAAATTACAAATCAATCAGAAATAAAGAAACAATAAACTTTGTTGCAAAACCCTTAAAACAACATAAAAACCATTTATTAAAAGATATTGTGCTACCAGTAATTGTATTATATGGTCCAAATGGCGGTGGAAAAACAGCCATTTTAGAATCTATCAAAGAATGTATATCTATCATTATCAAAGAAGACAATCCATTTTTCCCAACTTCTCAAATGTTACAAAATAATAAAAATGATAAAAAAGAGTTAACAAAATGAGAGTTTGTATTTCAAGATGATAACAATAGAGAATTAACATATAACATTCATTTTTCTGATAAAATCCATTTTGAAGAATTTAAAATGAAAGATCCGTTATCAACAAACAAAAAAGAAATTGTAATTTTCAGG
>JAGUQV010000104.1 GCA_030154525.1 Mycoplasmataceae bacterium
CAAATTTAAATACCTCATTATATTTCTAAATTTCTAAACATTATAACATATATAAATTTTTATTGAAAACCATATAAATATGGAAGGTTATTTATAATAAATTAAGGGTATTATTTTTGTTATTTTAACAATCATAATCATTTTATATTTGAGATTTAACTATGGTTTGTATAGTCTTTAATAATGATTTTAGGGGCATTTAGTGGTTTTTAATCTATTTAATTAGAAATTAATTCAAATAATAGTTATGAATAGTGGATTAAATAATTAAAACATTATTAAATTTAATATATACTTAAATCAATTATTAATTTAAAAGAATATATTAGTCAAAAGTTTGGAATAGATATTAGTGATGTGGCAATTGATATTATTTTTAATTTTCAAAAACAAAATGATAGATTAAAAGCCTATTCTGTTATAGGAGATAAAATGGTAGATTTCTTAGATTCTTTATATAATCAAGAAAATAATTCAAGTGAAATGGATCGTTTTAGACAAATTATTCTAGTGACGAATTTTGAGTAAAATGTTTTGATTTCTGAGAATTCAAGACTTTAACAAATTGAAATACTTCAAATGAGTTAGGAATGAAAATAAAAACAACTTTTATTGAATCATTATTATTTTGTTTTTTTTGAAAAAACAAATGATTTAGAGCAAACTTATGAAGCAATTAAAAAAATTAGAGCAATCAATATTTAAATGTTATTAATATTGCTAAGAATAGATTTTGCATATCATTTAAAGTAGTCTAGTGATAATATTATCATTTAATTGTGTTAAGTTAAATATAATGAATTACAAAATCTTATTAAATATTTTTTAAAAAGAAATTGATATCTTAAAAATCAGTTAAATTACATTATACTTTATTTAGAAGTAGTAAAAAATTAGAGTTGTGTGATATTTTTTATAAAATATATTTTTGAAGGAGATGTGCGAAGAATAAATATTTAAAGAAAGAATTAGATTTTTTTAAAAGTAATTATGATGATTCATTTGATTTTAGTGATGATGAATGAAAAAATTTATTTTTATCTAATGCAGTTTCTCAAATTTTTTTTGATGACTCATATGATTTTTTTCCTAAATTTTAAAATGATAATACTGAATTTGACCCATTCAAAAATAGAGATATTCTTTTAAAATTTATAAACGATAATTCTAAAATCAAAAAAGTAAAAAAAATCCAAAATAAATCGGCTTGATACTTAAAGGAAATTGATCCCGATATTCCTCATTCAGAATTAAATGAAAAAATATTTTTAACTTTAAACTCTTTCATTGAAAATAGATCATTTAAAAATTACAAAAATGTAAATTTATATATATATATATATTTAAACAGTAAAGAAAATTTTTGTAATAATTATGATCACAATATAAATTTTAATTTTTTAAAGCGATTCAAAGAGAAGATTAATATTAAAAAATTATTATATAATAAGAGATATGTAATTACAATTTTTAAAAATGAACAAAAATTCAGCATTACTTTAATGTCTAGTGACTTTATTAAAGAAAAAATTTGATTTGAAAGAAAAAAATATTGTATTAATTTGGAAAATAATAATTCACTAAAGCAAGCGAATGATAAATTTACTCAAATTGTTAAAAATAATTATAAAAAAACACTATTGCGTGGATGTTAAGTCATATAACGACTTTAATTATGTTGATTTATCTAATTGTGGTAGGAGTTGTCATAACAACCACTTTATTTTATTCTTTTCCAAAAGATACGTGATCATTTATTCTGTTTATGTGTTTTTATGTTTTTTTAAATTTATTTATTTTGTTTTTTTGGTATTTTACGGAGACATACAAGATTTAAAAAATCTCAAAAAAAAGAAATTATTTTGTTGCTTTTGTTGCATGCACAATTTATTATTGGGATAATTCTATTGCTTTATAAGGAAGACCTTGCGCTTTCATTTTATTATAGAAATATTTTTTGTTCATTATAAATTGACATAGAAGCTTAAAATATGAAGATGATAATAAGTTATATTTGATTTTGGAAGATCAGATATTAAAATCAGAAATTGAAAGCATTTTAGAGCCTCTTAAAAATTTTAATGATACAGATGAAATTTACAATGCAAATCTTATAGATAATTTAGATTTAAATAAATATTTTAAAATTAATAATTTATCAAGCTATGTCGAATGCAAAATTAAAAAAAATAATAAAAAGTTTGTTAAGAAACAAAATAATAAAATTTTGTATTTCCAAAAACATACTAAAAATGTTTGCATAAAGTCAAAAAATGATAATTTGTGATAAAGATAATGCCCAATAATAATTAACAACTAAAATACAATATTCAAATGGCAAAATTTCTGTTAACTTATTGAATCCTACTTAAATTATCACAAACTTTTTATGTTAAAACATCTATAGTTTGATGATAGAACAAGTTATTTAGTACTTCATAAAAAGTTTAAAAATGATTTTGTCAAGTAGTAATCTTATCCATCGGGACATTAAATATAATATAATAGATTGCAAAGACTTAGTAAATGGGCTTGTTTTAAAAAAATTTGCTAAAATTCCGTTTATTTTATCAAAAAAATAAAAAAAGTTTTTTTATTAATTTTTTATTGTAAAATATTGTTGTAAGAAAAATTGCAGAAAGTAAATCAGTTCAGTTTATTTTATATAAACAATGTTTGGTGATAACATGAACACAAGAATTTGCAAGTAACCGATAATAATTAGCTTACCATGATTCATTTCACCTCCTTTCTTAAGAATTTAAATTCTTGTTTTTTTAAGAAAAGAGATAAAGTATGGGAAACAACAAAAGTTTCAAAATTATAAATAATTGTTTATACTGGCTAAATGCAGATAAAATTACTAATTATTTTGGTAAAACAGTAACTAAAAATAGACCGTTTTTATGTGTAGAACAAAAGATTATCAACAAAGAAAAATATTATTATTTTTTAATGGGGACAAGTATTGAAAAAAACGAAAGACAATTTAAAAATTTTAATAATTTCTTTATCACAATCAAAAAGGACATTATTAATAAGTTGGAAAAAAATACCCATTTTCAAACAAACATTATTTATGTTATTAGAGAAAGTGATATCAATTTTTATACACCAAAATATATTGGCAAATCTACACCAAAAAATATGATCAATATTTCTAAAAAATATAAAGACGCCTTTGACCTTGAAATTTGTTTATTTTCATTTTATTCAAATAAATACAGCAAATGATTGATCGGTGCTTATCAATCTAACTTTAAAGACATTGCTTCTGCAAATAAGAAAAATAAAAAATATTTTGGAAATACTATCAATAGAAACGTTTCAGAATCTAAAACAATGATCAAACAAAAATGAGACAAAGAAACAATTAATAGAATTTTTTCTTTTGAGGGTTTGTTTTAAACTTTCTTAATTCATTCTTAAAGAAAAAAACAATACAAGAAGTGGTTTTCAGAATAAAGTTATTGAATCTAAAGAATTAAATTATGTATTGCATTACTCAAATCTTGAAAAAATCGATTTATCTGGACATAATTTAGATATGAGTTTAATCTTTGTTGAAGCCACTCATATATTAGATGTTTGATGTATTAAAAGATTGTAGTTAATCACAAGAGAAATGATGTTAAAGATGAGATAACTGTTGTCAACTTATTAAATGCATTAGATGATTCATCAAATGCATTATTGTTACCTTTTAACTATCACAAGCTATTTTATATGAAATCTAATATGGTTTGATGATAAAACAGGTCATATGCACTTTAATAATGACTTTGAAGAGGATTTAGCTAAGTTAGGAATCTATCCA
>JAGUQV010000115.1 GCA_030154525.1 Mycoplasmataceae bacterium
ATATAAAATAGGGTATGCTCTCTCAAGAAACATCTGACTGGCTTCATCAAAAATACCATAATCGAATATCTTCTCCTTACATTCAATAATGTCAGCAACATCCTCTGGTCTAGAAATTCAAATCGGAAATATTTCTAGTAATGATAAAAAATATTTTTTCATTAATGTCTTAATTTTTGGAAACCTTTTCAGATTACTGATTCTAAATATTTCCATAATATCCTCTTTATGTAAAGAGTTATTAATTTTTTCTCTTCATGAAATTACTAATTTAATATATATTTCTTTAATTATTTTAGATCAATTTATGTCATTCTTTGCATATATTTCTTTATTTATTTCCTTATATTTTTCAATAATTTGTAAATTTTGAGGTGTATCATATTTATCTTCGAAAGCATAAACTTTGTTAGCAAGTTGAGCCATTTCAAAAGTGATGGCGTTATCATGTGTTACGACCGGAATTATAGAATCAAATTGCAGTCAATTATTTTCTATATAAAGAGAAAGGTCTTTATCAAAAATAAAACCTTTTATTAGAAAAAAAACATTTATTGGGGAAAGTAATTTTCTATTTCTCATATATATATAGAAATCATCCATTCTAGTTTTTGACTTATTAATTTTATTAATAAGAATCAATATTGATTTCCAATTGGGCATTTTTATTTTTTCAAAACCACTAGTTCTAATTTCATTTTTAAAAAATCAATTTGCAATAACGTGTTTTTTTTCCAAAACTCCACTTTTATTTAGAGCTTCTTGAAGTTTATAAACATTATTTTCATGAAATAACTTTTCTAAAACTTCTTTTGAAACACCTAATTTATCACAAATTAATGTGAATTCAAGATATATTTCTTCCATTTTTTCATATTTAAAAATATCTTCCTTAAAATTTATTTGAAGATTAGGATTTCCCTGAAAAAGAGTCTTAATATTTTCTTGTGTATTTCCAATTCTATTAATTTCTAAAATTGACAGAGTATTTAAATCATATTTTGAAACTTTAAGTCAGAACTTATTTAATTCTACTATTTGATTCTTAAAAATAACGAAAGACTTTTTAATTGCTATAAGTTTTTTTTCTGACAAATCTAATTCAAGTAAATTTTTATTAACTAAAAAAAGTGACAAAGTTTTCAAAGAGAAGAAATTACTTTTGGATATTTCATTTAATTTATGTACTTTTATAACTTCTAATATTTTCTTATTCAATATTTCATGCTTGGCTTCTAAATATTGATTATAATTGAAATCATTAATATTTCATGATCTAATTTCATTCATGATAGTAAAAGCTTCGTTCAATTTTTGCTTTTCCTTAATTAAGTATTCAAAAGACGTGTCACTGTATTGAAAATTCAAATTATCACAATCAAAATTATTGTAAACATCACTCAATCTTTTAACAGTGTTGTAGAAAATAACCTTATCTTTTGTAACTTTTGTATCTTGGAAAAACATACCAAAATCTTTTAATGGTCCAAGACGATCTAAAAGAACATCAAGAGCTGCTTTCTTTTCTGAAACCATTAACGCTGTCTTGTTGTTAATCATAATATTTGCAATGATATTTGAGATTGTTTCACTCTTACCAGTTCCAGGAGGACCATGAATAATTGTATTTGATCTTAATGATAAATTTAAAGCAAATAATTGACTTAAGTTCAGCGAACTAATTTGAATTCATTTACTATTTTCATCAAGAATAACTTCTTTTGGATTCAAAATTTGAGTCTTGTCTTTATCTCCAAATACATCTGCTTCAATATCAATAATATATTCTAAATCTTGTTTTAATTTTCCGCCTTTTGGCTGAAAAAAACCGAATATATATGTATCTTCAATTTTTAATTTTCCATTAGATCTTGATTTTGTTTTAGGCATATCTTCATTAATGAAATCTAATTGTGAATTGGGTAAACTCAAATCAAAATCAAAATTAGTATTTAGAAAATTAATGACATCATTAATATTGGTTATTTCGTTTCATGTTTTTAAAAGTGTGGCTGATTTTTTTTCTTGTTTTATCAAATAAACAATTAATTTTTCATTAATGTGAAGTTCACTTTCTTTACTTTTTATTGATGCATCGGATAAGTTAATGTTAACTTCTTTGAAAAAGATGGGTGATTTAACAATTTCATTATTAGAAAGTGGACCTACTAAAAAATATCTTGCTAAATATAAGCACCAATCTCCAGCATCTACTTCTCTTACTCTAGCCATATTGTCAAGATTTGATAATTTTTTATCCAATTTTTCAAATTTTGTTTTTAAATATTCTAATATATTAACCTTATATTTTGCAAAAGATGATTCTAGCAAATTAAGTTTTGCCTTTGGAACAAAAATAGATTTTGAATTTGTAAAAGATTCAAATTCTTTAAAATTATTCAATGACATTAATTTTGCTTCTAATTTATTTCAATCATTATTATTTGATAATTTTGCAACTTTATCATCATTAAATAATGCATTAATATTTTTAAGATTATAAAAAATTAATGGATTAAAAATATCACTTGAGTTAAGTTTAGTAAAAATAACTCTATCCTTTGTACTGATAGAAACTAAATTAATAATTTTATTTTTTAAGTAATTATCATTTTGTGACATGTCAATTCTCCTAATTGTTATATTATTATATAAGATTACTTTTAAAATAACTTTAGAATTACTCGACTTTTGACTAAATATTTAGTTTTTGAAGGGAATTATTATGCCAGAATTACCAGAAGTTCAAACTGTTGTCAATCATTTAAACAAAAAAATTGTTGGTCAAAAAATAATAAATTTGGAAATATTACAGGAAAAGATGATAAAAAATATTTCTATTACTGATTTTAAGGCTGTTTTAATAGGTTCAATCATTCAAAATATAGATAGAGTGGGAAAATATCTAATCTTTCATTTAGATAATGGTTATGTTATGGTTTCCCATTTGAGAATGGAAGGTAAATATTTAATAAGAGATTTTGAAGATATTGAACCATTAGCTATGAAACATGTTCATATTATTTTTACTTTGGAAAAATTTAATCTTTGTTATCATGATACTAGAAAATTCGGAACATTTACTTTGTATGAATCTTCAGATTTTTTAAATTCAAAAGAATTAAGTAAAATAGCAATTGATCCACTAAATGACGGATTTGATTATGAATATTTATTTTCAAAAATAAATAAATCTAAAAAACCTATTAAGACTTTACTTTTAGGGCAAGAACTTGTCTCTGGAATCGGAAACATTTACGTATGTGAAATTTTATTTAGTGCAAGAGTTTCTCCTTTTAAATTAGGAAGTTTAGTAAGTGAGCAAGAGTGTAAATTAATTGTTAAGGAATCAAAGCGGATTCTAAAACTTGCAATTGAAAAAAATGGAACAACTGTTTCTAGTTTTTCATTCGATAATAATCACGCCGGAACGTTTCAAGATTTTCTTAATGTTTATGGGAAACAAAAATTGCCTTGCAGTAATTGTAATTCTAAAATTGTTAAAGACTATATAAGCAAGAGGGGTACTTATTTTTGTAATAATTGTCAAAAATAATTTATTTAATTTTTTTCTTAATCAAAATCATTTTTGTTTCAGTTCCATTTAAAATCTTTTTGATATTTGATCTGTGTGAGAAAATAATCATTAATGATGCGATCATTAATGATAGAAAAGATAGTCAATATAAGGAACCAGATCCATCTAAATTTGTACCATTTAAAAAGGAATCATGTCATCCATTTAATTCAGGAATAAATGTTAGTGGTGCAAGGATTAATGGACAAATAAATGATCCAGCAGAGACAAATTTAGTAGTTAAAATAATAACAAAAAATATAATGAATCCAATCATTGAAAGAATTAAGGAAATAGAAGATATTAGACCCAAATTAGTAGCAGCGCCTTTTCCGCCTTTAAATTTAAAAAAAATAGGAAAAATATGACCTAAAATTACAAATAGAGAAATTGCTTGCACATACAATTGATCAAAAAAAGGAACCCATCTTAAAAGTGTTAAACCAATAAATGTAAATCAATATGATTTTGAAACGTCAAGCAAAAATATTAGTAATCCAAATTTTCATCCATAGTTTCTTAAAGCATTGGTGGCTCCAGGATTCCCTGAACCTAAATTACCAATATGCTCCTTATTTTTACTTCTTGAAGTGATTAATATTGAAAAATTAATTGATCCAATTAAATAACCAATAATAGCTCATATAATATTTGCTCATATCATATTGCTCATATTCATATTTATCCCATTGCCTTAGCTAATTTTAAAATATGTGATTTAATATCTCCACCAATTTCTTCGTTTTTTAATGCATAGTGAATTGTAGCTAATGCAAATCCTTTGATTGAACCAAGGTCAAATCTAATTCCCTCAAATTCATATGCAAATATTTTTTCTTCCTTCATATAGTCTGCGAAAGTGTCAACTATATCTAATTCTTTATCCTCTTCTAAGTTTTTTAATTTTTTTTCTAAGTGTTTAACAATTGAATAATTAAAAATATATCTACCCAAAACCGCTTTGTTGGAAGGCGCATTTTTAATTTCAGGCTTTTCAACGGCACCCTTTATTTCAAAAAAGTTATTATTTTTTTCTTCATCTAATTTCGGAATAATAATTCCATATTTATTTAAATCATTTTCTTCAACCTCTTGAACGCCTAGAATTGAAGAACCACATTTGGCATACATATTCATTAGTTGTTTTGTAACAGGTACATCTGATTGAATCAAGTCATCGCCAAGAATTACTGCAAAAGGCTCATCATTAAAAAATTTAGCACCAACCAAAATTGCATGACCTAAACCCAATTGCTCATATTGATAAACAACTCTAATGACTGCTTCTCGATTTGTTTTTCTGATTTTTTTCAATAACTCATGTTTTTGTTTTGATTTTAATTCATTTTCAAGCAAAATATTTGGTTCAAAATATTTCATAATTTCTTGTTTCCTTGTTGAGATAACCAAAATTATTTCTTCAATACCTGAATCAATTGCTTCATCAACTAATAGATCAATTGAAGGTCTATTCAATATTGGAACAAGTTCTTTCGGAATGATTTTAGTCATTGGTAAAAATCTAGTACCTCAACCAGCTGCAGGAATTATTAGTTTTTTAATCTGTGGAAATTTGTTTGACATAAAGAATATATTATAAATCATTTATGGAATTATTAACTAAAACAAAACAAAAATTAAATCATGTCATCTCAACTATCATCATCATCTCACTCTTCAAAGTTAACTTGTTGACTATAAACTTGAATATCATCTTCTTCATTCATAAATGCATTTTTTTCATTTTTATTGTAGAAAGAGTGTTGTTGTGTAAATCCTTTTTTAGAATTTTCTTGAATTTCTTTTTCAATTTGTCTATTTTTATTGTTGTGATTTATTTCATCTCTATATCAATCATCATCAATTGATAAGATGCCAGAATTGTATTTATCATTTTTAATGACAGCAACTTTTTTATTTTTCTTCAACCATCAAATGATTCCAACAGCAACCGCTAAAAGCACCACAC
>JAGUQV010000072.1 GCA_030154525.1 Mycoplasmataceae bacterium
GCATAATGATTGCTGATATTAAATTTTGTTCTAAAAAGTTTTTTCTTATATTTTTTTCTTCTTTAGTCGAACTGGTTAATGATCCATTAGATAATACAATAGCGGCTTTCCCATCATCATTTAATTTATCCAACATCAAGGATAATCAAGCATAATTACCATTATTTGCTGGTGGTAATCCTCATTTTCATCTTGAATCATCTTCAAGTGATTCTCTACCTCATTTTTTAACGTTAAACGGAGGATTAGCTAATATATAATCAACTTTCTCATCTTTATGCAAATCATTTGTAAAAGTATCTGCTGATTCATGTCCTAATTTAATCATTTTATTATCAAAACCTTGTAGTAATAAATTTATTCTAGCAAGTTTTCAAGTCTTGTTTTGATATTCTTGACCAATTATTAATAGTGAATCTGTAGATTTATTAGATTCTAATAAATGTTGTCTTGCTTGCACAAACATTCCTCCGGTACCACAACAGGGATCATATAATCTACCATCAATAGGATTCACTATGTTAACCATCAAAGAAACTATAGATTTTGGAGTATAAAATTCTCCGCCTTTTTGGCCTTGTTTAATAAAGAACTCTCCAAGAAAATATTCATATGTTCTACCTATAATATCTTCTCCATATTCACTTAAATCAATATTTGAAAATATAGAAACAACTCTTCCTAGTTTAATTTGATCAAGATAATCTCTTGAATAATTTTTATCAAATATTCCAAGAAGTTCATCATTAGAGTTCTCTATTTCTTCAAACGCTTTATCCAAAATTTGACCAATTTCAACACTTGTAGAATAATCTGAAATGTAATTTCAAGTCGCTTTTTCAGGAATTATAAAATTACAACCAGCATCTCTCAAATATGCTATATCATTAATTTTATCAGCTCAATTTGATTTATATTTTCCCCTTATTTTGTTTTGTGATTTTTCATGTGTGTCAGACATTTGCTTTAAAAATAAAATGCCAATTACAACATACATATATTCTTCAGAAGAAATATTGCCTCTTAATTGGTCGGCTGCATCTCACAATTTTTTTTCTAATTCCTTAATTTTTAATTCTTTTTCGTTCTTATTTAACATTCTTTACCCTCTTGAAATTCTTCTATTTATTATAGTATTAATATATCTATCCGCAGCGACCGTTCTATCATTGGGAGGAAAATTTTCTTTTTCCATTATATCTTTAATTGCCACTCTTATTTTATTAATATTGTTTTCGTTTTCATATCACTTTAATTTTGAATTTAAATTAATTGTATTAGCGAATGAATTATATACTTCTCTAGCTATTTTTATAGCGGTTTCTCTATCACTTTTCTTCACGACGTGCTCGCTATCAGGTTGAATAATATAGTAAAAAAGTAATTCATCATCACTAAGATTCATATCTTCTGAAATTTGGTTCCCCGTTTCAATGTAATTATCCATTTCTTCAAGCCCTAATATAAATTCCTCGAAAGTAATAAACTTACTTTCATATTTTCCTAAAAGAATTTCTAATTTTTTTGATATTTGTTCAGATTTAACTTTGTCAACTTTACTAATCTCTGAAATAAGAAGCTTGATATATGTTTCTTTTTCTTTTGCATCTAAGTATTTTGTTTGTTCTTCAAATTTTTGATTCTTAGCTATTCTTAACAAATCTTCTAACGATATTTTCTTTCCGTTCTTGAACTCATCTATTTCAGAA
>JAGUQV010000013.1 GCA_030154525.1 Mycoplasmataceae bacterium
AATACACTCCAGATGATAATTCAACAGGAGATCCATATAGTGGTAGCTCACACATTACTTCAGTGGTTATTGCAATTAGAAATGAAGACGGTGTCTTTGTTGATTTAAAAGGTAAAGAAATAGAAGATAAAATTAAACAAGATTCTAATGGTCTTGCAAAAATATCAATGACACATAGTAGAAAAGGTTCAAGTCCAATTTCATCTGACGGAACTGACTTATCACAATTTAAAGGATTAAAAAACGGAGACATCATAACTGTAAGTTTTGTTCCCACAAGTGATGAATTTGTCTTACCAAAAAGAATTGAGCCTTTAAGAATTGTTGTAGAAGGATTATTTATACAAAGTCCTAGTGATGAATTGTTTGAATACTTAAGACCTAATTTCTCTGGAAGAATTAATGGGGGAGGGAAATTTAACATTAGAGTTTCAAATCCTAATGATCCTGCCAGCACTAATGAGAGTATTTTGGGTGATAACCAATGATATGAATATCAAGTTTGAACAATTGATAAAGAATTAAAAGTTTCTTGAACTAAAGATGAAGATAAGATTGCAGATTTAGAAAACGGAGACAAAGTTGAATGAAAATTAGTTAACAGAGATGGTTCTCTAAGAGAAGATTTATACAACACTCTTAAAAGTGGACCAAATAGTTTTAGAGTAGTTCAAGTTATCGATGGATTTGAAGCAGAATTTAGACCTGGAAAAGGAAGTTCTCAAATAGATAATCCAGATATTTCTGGAAAACCTCAATATCCAGAATTGTCAGGATGACTTGTTTCAGGACTTAAAACCGAAATAATTTTAAATGAAGAAGAAAAAGCATTCTTTGAGCAAAATCTTAAATCATTTAAACCAGTCTTTAGTGGTGTTGATGGCTTAGGTGAAATGTATTCAAATATTTCAAATGACAATTCTATTTCTAAAAATATTGTCCTAACTTGAATGACAACTAATTCTCAAGGTGATGAATCAATAATAACTGATTTTAGAAGAGCAGGTCTTTCAAATGGCGATAAGGTTTGAGCTACAATTGCTCCTTCACAAGAAGCGATTGAAAAAGATGAAATTATTGCACTGTCAAATATTATGACATCTGAAGTATTCATAGTTTCAGGATTAACTCCAATTGTAGATTCTTCATCTCAAACATTACTTGTTGCATTAATTACAACTTCTTCAGTCTTGATTGTTGGATTAGTGGGGCTAATAATATTTATTAGAAGAAACAAAAAAATTGGCAACAATAGAGGTTTCAAAAAATAATTTATTAACAGTTAACAAATAATATAAATACAAATAAACTCTTTTATAGGAGTTTATTTTATATTAAATTTTTAAGATTTCTTTGATTTTATTTAACTCATAGTTACTCAAAATTTTCT
>JAGUQV010000099.1 GCA_030154525.1 Mycoplasmataceae bacterium
AATTAAAACTTAGCTTTAAAAATGCTTCTAATAATAATGTTTTAATTAACTTTGATAGCAATGGTAAAATCAAATATAAATTAGGAAATTATATTGGTCATGCTTGCGAACAAACAACAGATAAATTATTGACAGAATTAACAAAAATGGGTTATACTTATCCAAAGCCTTTAATTAGAAGAGATATTGATGGCAATAAACCAATAGCGAAAACTTATAAAGAAAGAGGGAAATAAATATGTCATTTTTTAATTCACTAAAGGTTTTACTTAACAAAGTAGAACAAAAAAATATAATTCTAGTATCAGGAAACGTAGATGAAGTTATATCAATAAAATCTAAAGGTTATGACTTGCCAACAACATTAAAGACAGATGCATTCATATCTATTGTTGATTATATTGCAGAATATGGAATTAGTAAAGAATATAATAATATTGAATTTTTCTCTGCATCAAAAGGAATTGTTAATTTTTCTTTAAATAAAGAAGAGGTTAAAAACGATGCTGCTGACAATAAAGATGATTTGGATTATTTTGAAAATAATACAGGTTCGCTTTCTATAAACGATTACATAAGCTTACTTACAACAACTTTAAATCACGTTGATGAATCAAATGCTTCAATACACTCTTCAATAAACATTATTGATTGCAGCGATATTTTCCTTGACAAATCAGGAAATGGAGTCGAACCATCTAAGTTAGCTGAACTAATTTCCAACTTTATAACTTTTAATAAAAACTCTAATTGTTTAGATTTAATAAGAAACCAAAAGAAATTAATATTTATTGCTAGAAATCCCGAAACTATAACTAACTTTATTCCGATAAATAATATTGAATTCGCTTCAGTTACAATTGCAAAACCTGATAAAAATGAAAGAGAGGATTTTTTTAACTCTTATAAAAGTTTATTTAATGTTAAAGAAACAATCAACAATCCTGATCATGAAGATTTTAAAGATGCAATTTCAATTACTGATAATCTTTCTTTTAAAGAAATATTACAATTAGCAAAATTAAATAGTGTTTCAAGTGATCTACTAACATTTAAACAATTATATAACTTGGCTAATTTTAATAAAAAAGACAGTGAATGAGAAAAACTAGACATTAATAAGATTAAAAATATTACCGAACACATTAGTGAACGTGTTAGAGGTCAAGACTATGCTATTGATGCTATAAAGACCACTTTAATACGTTCTTTCACAGGATTGAATGGAATTACTCAATCAACTAATTCAAGGAAACCAAAGGGAGTTTTATTTTTGGCTGGTCCTACCGGAACTGGTAAAACCGAAATAAGCAAGGCAATATGTGAATTTGTTTTTGGTGATGAATCTAGATTAATAAGATTTGATATGAGTGAATATAATCACGAGCACAGTGATCAAAGATTAATCGGAGCTCCTCCAGGTTATGTTGGATATGATGCCGGAGGCCAATTAACGAGTGCAGTAAAAAACAAACCATTTTCTATCCTATTATTCGACGAAATTGAAAAAGCTCATGGAAAAATATTAGATAAATTTCTTCAAATTTTGGAAGATGGTAGACTTACTTCATCTCAAGGAGAAACAATTGATTTCTCAGAAACTTTTATTATATTCACATCAAATATTGGTTCAAGTTCTGTAAAAATAGAAAATGATAAAAATATTACAAGAAAAGGATTTATCAATGCTGTTATTGAACATTTTAAAACTAATCTTCAACGACCCGAAATTTTAAATAGAATTGGAATAAAAAATATAGTCCCATTTAATTTCATTGTTGATAATGAAATTATTAATGAAATTCTTAATGTTAAATTATCAAAAATATTTAAATCATTAAAAGAGGAAAAGTTAATTTTTTTAAATATTGATCAACAAAATAAAGATATATTATTTAAAATAGTAAGTAGTAGATTTAATAGAGAAATGGGTGGAAGAGGATTAATTGTTGAATTAGAAACTATCTTTATAGATAAATTATCTATCTTCATTTTTGAAAATTATGAAGATATAAAATTAAATAAACAGAATAATAAATTTTCTAATGTAAAAGTTGAAATTAATAATTCAATTCCAAACTTCAAATTTATTAATCAGTAAAAAAATATTTATGAATTAAATAAATGGACAATGTCTATTCTAAGCAAAGATAAAAATTAAAAAATAATTTATAAATCTTCCAATAGCAAAAAAATATAAAATTATAAATGCTAATGTTTAATTGGAAAATATTAGTTGCAATAAAAAATACGTTATTTGCTTAATCAACTTGTTTTTGAACATAAAGAATAAACACAATATTAAAATTAATAATAAATAGTTAGTTTTCTCAAATTTATTTTTTATGTTGACTTTTTTGTATTTTCACATACATAATAAGAAGATTAAATAAATCTATACAAAAACTATGGAGAATAAAGGAAACAATAAAAGGAATCAACAAAATTAAAAATGCTTGAAAAAATCATGATGTTGTTATTAATCAAGTAGAATTAAAAAATGGAGATATCTCTGGAACTTTTGAAGGGAAACTAATTATGGAACAACCTAAAAAAATCACAAATAATGAATTATTAGAATTTTTTAATAAAAAGTTTGACGATATGGATAAGAAAATTAACGATATGGATAAGAAGTTTGATAAGAGATTTGATGATATGGATAAGAGATTCGACGGTATTGATAAAAGATTAGATAATATTGATTCAAAAATTGATTTAATGTTAGCTACACCGACAATGCAAAAAGAGATAGATCACGAAAGTTTAAACAAACTGATATAGTTTCAAATAACAGAAAAAAGAAGTTTAATTAGTTCATTTTATTATTTTCTTAATTACAATTATCTACGGAACAATAAAATAATTTTATTACTCTAAATTAAATAAATACACAATATCTTTTTGAAACAAAGTCCAAATATCATTTAACTGATTTTGACGATATTGATTTCTAA
>JAGUQV010000137.1 GCA_030154525.1 Mycoplasmataceae bacterium
CAATAACTCTTTTAAAATGATTGGACCCTCAGTAATTTTTTGACCTGGAACAACCTTATCTCCAACTTTAATTCGTTTTTTTGAATTAGCTGAAATTTCAATTTTCTTAGTTGTTATTTTACCATCTGATCTTGTATAAGTAATTTCAATAACTTCACCAACATTAGTTTGTTGAATAGAGGTTATTTCACCATTCTTAGTTGATATAACGGCAGGACGACCTCATGGTATTTCATGAGCATCTATAAGTTCTATTAGACGAGTAAATCCACCAGTAATATCTTCAACACCAGCCACACCACCAGTATGGAATGTACGCATAGTTAATTGAGTTCCTGGTTCTCCAATTGATTGAGCAGCAATAATTCCAACTGCTTCACCAATATTAACAACTCTATTTGTTGCAAGATCTTTTCCGTAACAAACTTTACATACACCATTAACTGTATGACAACCAAGTGTAGTACGCAAATCAACTTCTTTAATTCTTGCTTTAATAATTTTATCTGCAATAATAGGTGTAATTAAAACTAATTCTTCTACAATTACATTACCTTGAGAATCAAGAACTGGAGAGTTTGTATAACGTCCTTCAATTCTTTCTTCAAGATCAACAATAATTGTTTTAGTTTTTGTATCAACTATTGCTTTTGATAAATATCCAAAGTCTGATCCACAGTCTTCTTCTCTAACAACAATATTTTGAGCAACATCAACCAAACGACGAGTTAAATAACCAGATTTAGCTGTATTAAGAGCTGTATCAGTTAGACCTTTACGAGCACCATGTGTTGATGAATAAAATTCATAAGCAGTTAGACCTTCTAGGAAAGAAGACTTAACTGGAACCTCAACTGTTGAACGAACTTCACGTTCATTAGTAGCATCAACTTTTGTTTGCTTTGTATTATTGGCCATCAAACCACGAATACCAGCAAGCTGAACTAAGTTTGAAACATTTCCACGAGCTCCAGATTTAATCATCATATTAATTGAATTGTTAGGCTGATTTGAAAAAACAACATCTAAATTATCTTGAATATCTTGTTTAATCTTTGATCATTTAGCGTTTGAAAGACGATATCTTTCATCATCTGTAACAAAACCTTTTTGGAATTTCTCTTTTAAAAGATCTGTATATTTTTCACCTTCAATAATTTTTTCTTTTCTATTTGTAGAAATAATAATATCGCTGAAAGAAATAGTAACACCTGACTTTGTCGAATATTGGAATCCAAGTTCTTTAATTCTATCAAGAATCATCGCAACTTGATTGGTATAGTGAAATCAAACACGTGTTAATAATTTTGTTCTCTCAAATGATTCCAAAGTTCTTTCTACATTATCATTTTTCACCATAATTTCTTTATGTAAAATAGTGAATTGTTCATTTAGAATATCTGCAAAAATTGTTCCATGAACTGGACCTAATTCATTGCCGCTCAAATCCTTTAATTTTGAAAATTCTAAATCCATTGATAATAAATTTGATTTATTAACAATTTTAATCAACTTCGCAACTTCTCTAATTGATGTGTTGACAAAATATTTATCAAAAACACTTCTGATTATTTTGGCAATATCTTTTTTAGAAAGTGGATCATTTATTGGTAATGATTCTATTTTTTCTTTAATGTTTTCACCATATGGTAAATAGTATTTATTATTTTTTCCTGACAATGACTCTTTCGTATTATCAAAAATAAATGGGAAATGCTTTGGAAGAGCATGGTTAAAAATAAATTTACCAACACTTGATATTGCATATCCTTTATC
>JAGUQV010000063.1 GCA_030154525.1 Mycoplasmataceae bacterium
TGCAGGTGATATTGAAGGTCAAATTAGAGCTTTAAGTAATTTCTTTGATGGTGTTAATGAAACAAACATTAATTTATTTATTGTAGGAGTTAAGTCGGATTTATTTGAATTAACTGCAAATGAAGGGCATTCATTTGGGGATCCAATGCAAGCAATTACAGTTATATCTTCTAAACCTGCATCAACAACTGTTGAAACCATAAATGTTTATTCAAATGATGAACCAATGGACAGAGCTAAATATGAAAAAAATAAAGCTGACTATAATACTGCCAATGAAACAGAGAAAAGGAATATTTTAGCTAGAATGTTTGTTGGTATTAATACAACAAATGTTTCAAAGTTTAAAGTAAGTTTTGATGATAAAAATTATACTTTTGTTTTAACTGCTTTGCCAGGATTTACATTTACAAATCAAGCGGGAATTGACGTTGGTGGAGAGATTAAGTCAAATAATGCAGCACTAATCAAGTTGGAATATAGCTCTAAACTTGAAATAACGCTTTTAGAATTTCATAACGCTAAAAGTAGATATGATTCTGCTCTTGGTCCTGTAAACTTATCTGAACAATTAGCAGCCTTACAAACGTTATTTGTTGGATTGACTTCAATTACTGACCTTCATAACATTGAGGTTAGTATAGAGACAAATCAATTTGTTCTAAGAGCAAAACCAGGATACACATTTGGTGAAAATGGAGATATAGAAATCATGACTATTATGTCAGTAGTTCCTGTATTGATTGAACTTAACATTACTCCAGTGGCTAGAGTAACAGCATCAGAATTTTTATTAATACAAAAAGAATATACTGAAGCAAATGGAGATGTTGCTAAACAAATTTCTGCTTTAAAGAAATTATTTGAAGGTATTAATAATGTTAATTTTGAATATTTCAAAATAATTCATTTGCCTGATACAAACTTTAGTTTGATGATAAAAGGAGATTTTCCTTGATTTACATTTGGAGAAAAAGATAAAGAAATAATAACTCACTTATCTTCTAGTCAGATAACTGCAAATAATACAAAATTAGATATCATAAAGAAAAGTGATAAATTAACAACTACTGAATTTACAGCTTTAAAAAATAGATATGAAACCAATGCAGGATCTTCTACAATTATAATAGAAGTTTTAAAGTCTGTGTTTGAAGGTCCTGATTTAATAACATCAAATTTAAAATATTTCAAAATTTCTGTGTCAAATACTAACTTTACTCTTACAACTGAGCTGGGTTATACTTTTGGAGAACCAAGTGGTTTTTTAGTTGAAAAAATTACTTCAGAGAACCCAATAGAACTTGAAATTATTCAAAACATTCTTCCGAAAACAGGGATTACAATTAAA
>JAGUQV010000030.1 GCA_030154525.1 Mycoplasmataceae bacterium
AATTTCAATTACTTCTGATACTAAAGTATTAGATGAACCGAATGTAAATCCTTCTTTAGCAGTTAAAGTAATTTTTCCTGCAACTGCCCCGTTTGTTGCTATTGCTTCATAAGTAAAGTTTTTAAAATTATCAGCTGTTACTCCATTAAATAATTCACTTAGAGAACTTATTTTAAAAGCATCACTTAAAGTTAAGTTACTTAATATATAAATCTCTGTATTAATGTTATTTTGACTTGTAGGAATAGTAGTTATTTTTAAGTCAACAGTTGGTTTTGAAGAAATTACTTCTGATACTAAAGTATTAGATGAACCGAATGTAAATCCTTCTTTAGCAGTTAAAGTAACTTTTCCTGCAACTGCTCCGTTTGTTGCTATTGCTTCATAAGTAAAGTTTTTAAAATTATCAGCTGTTACTCCATTAAATACTGTGTTTAGGTATTCTACTTTTCCTATTTCAGTCATATCACTAATCAATAACACAGTTATTGCAGCATCAATTACACTTTGACTTGTAGGAATAGCAGTTATTTTTAAATCAACAGACATACCAGCATCAATAACAACAACTTTGGAAAATAGCATATTCTCTGAACCAAAAATAAAGTTAGACTTAGAAGTTAATCTAATAGATGCTTCTACAGATTCTTCTTTTCTCTTAGGAAGATATTCAAAATTTACAATATTATCACTAGTTATTCCTTCAAATATTGACTGCAATGCTTCTAATTTCAATTTTGGGGTAGATGATTCAGTCATTAATACTTCCACTGCATCATCAATATTCTTTTGAGTTACTGCTCTATTTGTGGGAATTGTTATTTTTAAATCGACTGGTTTATTTTCTGTTCCACATGACACAAACAAAGCAATTGGTAAAATCCCTAATGTTGATATTGATCCTAAAGTTAATAGTGTTTTTTTCATAATTTGTTCCTTTTTTGATTTGAATTATATATAAATTATATCATTTTTTGTAATCTTATTAATTATAAAGTTATCAAAAAAATAACAAAAAAAAGTCTTTTTGCCCTAAATTTTATTACCAAAGAAAAAAGGGAATAATTAAATTATAATGAAAAATAAATACAAAATTCAAGAAATTACATTTTTAGAGAAAATTAACTCGATCTTTATATTGATGAATAATATTTCAAATATTAATTCTGAAAACTACATTTAATTTAAAATGAAGAGGTATGCTTTTGAGAGAGAAATTTTTGGCCTCTTGATTGAATCAGTTCGGAAGATCTTTCAAAATACTTTTATAAGAAAGAGAGAAATTTTTTTGAAAATTAAAAAATCAAAAGTTATTAAAAAATCGAAATTTTGGAAGAGAAGTAAATAGTTAAATAATATGAATTGAATCAAAAAGTTCATCAAATTTGTAAAAACTTTAAGGGCTTACTTTCATCAAAACAATTATCAGATTATTAAAAGATTTTGATATATCTATTTCCCCAAAGCATTTAAACTTTTTTGTTATAAATAAAAGATTGTCCTTTGTGATTCTGAGAATATTTCCATATATAA
>JAGUQV010000049.1 GCA_030154525.1 Mycoplasmataceae bacterium
AGATATTAAGGATGATACAACTGTTGTCAACTTACTAAATGCATTAGATGATTCATCAAATGCATTATTGTTACCTTTTAACTATCACAAGCTATTTGATATGAAATATAATATGGTTTGATGATAAAACAGGTCATATGCACTTTAATAATGACTTTGAAGAGGATTTAGCTAAGTTAGGAATCTATCCAATTAAAATTAAGTCTAATATAATGAATAATAAAGATGTAGTTAAATATCTTTCAATTAGAAATCAATATGTCAAAATCAGTTAAATGATATTTGGACTTTGTTTCAAAAAGATATTTTACTTGTATTTAATTAGAATAATAAAAACAGTTTCTTATTCCACAGATAATCATAATTAAGAAAGTAATAAAATGAACTAATTAAACTTCTTTTTCCTTGTTATTTGAAACTATATCAGTTTGTTTAAGGTTTCGTGATCTATCTCTTTTTGCATTGTCGGTGTAGCTAATATCAAATCAATTTTTGAATCAATATTATCTAATCTCTTATCAATATCATCAAATCTCTTATCCATATCGTCAAACTTCTTATTAAAAAATTCTAATAATTCATTATTTGTGATTTTTTTAGATTGTTCCATAATTATTTTTCCTTCAAAAGTTCCAGAGATGTCTCCATTTTTTAATTCTACTTGATTAATTGAAACATCATGATTTTTTCAAGCATTTTTGATTTTGTTGATTCCTTTTATTATTTTCTCCATTTATCCTCCATATTTTATGTGTTAATTTAGTTCCTTATTATATATGTCTAAAAAATGATAAAAATTAAACAAAAAACAAATTTAAGAAAACCAACTATTTACTGCTAATTTTTATAAGATTTTTTGTTGCTTGTGCAAATAATAAAAAACTCTTAAGAAACAAGTGTATTAAGTAAATCGTCTTTTTCAACATTGATAATTAGTATCTTTTGATTTAACTTCATATTATATTGCCCTTTTGTTTTGTTAAACAATTAAAAAAATTATTATCAAGATCCTAATTAGGATATAATTCTTTTTATTATGAATCATAAAATATTTAATATAAAAGATAAGTGACTTGAAATTGTTTATCAAGCACTCATAAACTTAAATGGGACAGCAAAATATAATTCTATTTATCAAGAGGTATTAAAAATAGCTCCTGATAAATGTGCTAATAATCAACATTGGAAATCGAGAGTGAGAGCTACAATTCAATGAAGTAGTTCTGATTCAAAGTATTTTAAACCAATCAATAAAGATCTTTTTATTTCATTAGATGGAATAGGAAAAGGTTCTTGAGGTATTAGAGGATTTATAGAACAAAGAAGTTATGTCGAAGTTCTAGAAATGATTAATGAATTCAAATCAATTTTGGTTGATGATTGAAAAGTTGGCAATCAAATAAATCTGCTTAATTTGCTCTTAGATAAAAAAGCAAGAAGCGGCTTTCGGAATAAAGTTATTAAATCTAGAGAATTAAATAATGTATTGTATTACTCAGATCTTGAAAAAATTGATTTATCTGGACATAATTTAGATATGAAATTAACTTTTGTTGAAGCCGCTCATATATTTGATGTTTGATGTATTAAAGAGATTGTACTTAATCATAAAAGAAAAGATATTAAGGATGATACAACTGTTGTCAACTTACTAAATGCATTAGATGATTCATCAAATGCATTATTGTTACCTTTTAACTATCACAAGCTATTTGATTTGAAGCTAATATGGTTTGATGATAAAACAGGTCATATGAAATTTAATATTGACTTTGAAGATGATTTAGCTAAGTTAGGAATCTATCCAACTAGAATTAAGTCTAATATAATGAATAATAAAGATGTAATTAAGTATCTTTCAATTAGAAATCGATATCGTCAAAATCAATTAAATGATATTTGGACTTTGTTTCAAAAAGATATTGTGCATTTGTTGAATGTGTAATATAATTAATCTAATTTTAAGGTTGGTGTAATATGAAGAGTATATTTGATTTAAATCCTTATGAATCATTAGTTTCAAAAGATGATTTAAAGGAGTCTATATTATTTTTTTTAAATCTGAAGAAATAATATTTCAAAGATTTACAGTATATGGTTTAAATGCAAATTCTCAAGAACATGTTGTAAATTCTATTTTTATTGACTGATGTATTGCGTTTAAAATGAAATTACCAATTGAACAAAACACATTCGGAAAACTAACTCTTGAGCAATTGATTGAAATTTTTGTAAATATTGACAAAAATTTTCATAATTTTTTACAAGAATATATATCTTCACAAAATTCTGATTTAAAATACTATGAGAATAATAAAACCTTTAATATAAGGTTGGGTAATTATATACATGCTTATTGCAAAGAGAATAATATAACATTTAAAAAACATAATGATATTTTTTTTAAAATGCACTTTGACCAAGAAGTGGTTACTGGAAATAAGAATGAAAATATTAATTTTTGTTTTGATGAATACAAAAAAATAAGAGACAACCAAGATGAAAATTCTTTAAAAAAGAAATCAACATTATTATCTAGCCTTAAAAATAATATGGATCATTGAATAAGTTTAAGACAAAACAATAGTGGTCAAAAAATTAATTTAGATTTTCAAGATAAATTTTTTGAACTAAAATCAAATACAATAATTGATTTTATGCAGTCTCTAACTTCTCATATGGGGCAAACATCAAATATAGCAAAATATGAAGATATTAAAACCTCATTTAAAAGGATATACATTAAAAGAAAAACATATAATTTGTGATTCTCTTTTTGATTCTATTATTTTTATGCAATATAAAATCAATAATATAAAATCTTAACGATGTGATTTGCTATTAAAGACTTAATTGTTTTAGTGTATATATTTTTCCATCAATAAATAAATAATATCAGAAATTTTACTTATTATCTTATCTATAATACAAAGGTATTCTAAAATAAAATCATTATTATAAGTTTCTTTTTGTTCATTAATATTAATTAAATTTAATGACTGTAAATTTAATCCTGACATAAGTGTTCCTACGCTAGCATTTGTTTTTTGGGAGACAAAATTGTTGGTTAATAAAAACCCATAAACATGTAAATTATTATTAGAAGTCACGTTATAAAAACCCGTTGAATAGACATTCTCTAATAATGATTTATCATATATGGGATATATTTTATTTTGACCGTTCATTTTAGAAAAAATAATAGAATTAATTTCAACAGTCAAATTTGCTCTACTTTTTTTATTAATACTAATTTTTTCTCTAGATAAAAATGAAGACACGCCTATGGAGCTTGTATCAACATAGTATTTTTGATTTTCATATTTTCTTTGAATTACATTTACAAAAGAATTTAAAGAAACTTTTTTATTTCTGGAATTCCTTTCATACATATTCTTAATTATTTTTAATAATCATATTTTCTTTTTACAAAAAATTTCTTTAATTTTTTCAAAAGGTTCAACAATATCTATTAATAAACCAATATCTTTTTTACAATTTTCAATAGTATCAATTCTTACTAAATCTTTGAATTTTAAAAATATTTTTTCAAAAGGTTCAATAATATCTATTATGGCTTGTTGTTCAACTAAAATTGGTAATTTTATTTCTATTTTTTTCGCTGCAGGAGGATTTAACTTTGGCATAGTTGATCCTGCATTTGCAATTTTTTTTATATTTTTTATATTTTTTATTAAAAAATAATAAATGAATTTTGTGTCTGCTAATTCTGTATTGATATTATATTTAACAAGATACCCAGCATAAACTCACTTTTCATTAGTAGAATGAATGTATGGCGTTCCTGCATTCATTCCCGCTCTACTAATTAACAAGTCTCCTTTTTTAAGAAAACAATTATTATGAAGATTAACAAACATTGTTGGTTCCTTGCTTTCAATGTCTGTTTGTCTCAAATATTTATATTTACCAATTTTTAAAGCAGATAGTGGAGCTCCATATTTAGGAGTGTCAATTAATATATCACCAAGTTTAACAATTTCCATTATCAAACTAGGAAACAATTTTTAAATTAGTAAAAATTAGAAAATATGTTTAATATTGTCGATCAATTCTTCATTAGAAAAATGAATATATCTTGAGGTAGTATTTATATTTGTATGCCCCAACATCTTGCTAACAGTTTTAATGTCAACACCGCCCCTTAAAAGGTTTGTTGCATAACTTCTTCTTAAAGAGTGTGGAGTTATTTCCTTATCAAACAACATTTTACCGATTTTTTTAATTATTATATTTGCTTGTTTATTTGTAATCTGTTTGTTTTGTTTTGAAATGTTAATTCTATTTGCTTTTCAATTTCTAAGCAATATTTGCAAATAATCACAAATATAAATTATCCTTTCTTTATTTCCCTTTCCGTTAATTGTCAAGCAATTATTTTTAATATTTTTTTTGTTAACTTGTGTTAATTCACTAATTCTTATTCCGGTTGTTAATAGGAATGTGAATATCAATCAATCTCTTGATTTGTATCAATCCTTTTCTATCGTCTTTATACCCCTTAGTTCATTGAACTCCTTTAAGCTTATAGTTGTTTTGTTTAATTGTGTTGATGAAGGCAATCGTATATCTTTAAATTCATTATACAATTTTCATTTTTTTTGAAACTTGATATAGCTCAATATAGACGAATAAATAAGTCTTGTTGAATTTGGCATGTGATTCTTTTGATATTTATTTATATAATTTACAAACAGTTTTTTAGATGATTTTCTAGAGTTTAGATATATCTCTCATTTGTTTGCGTTTCTTATATAGGTGTTTATTGTCAATTTTGATAAGTTTTTATTCTTTAAATATGTAGTATATTTCATATTTGCTCCGTTTCTTTTTATGGATATTCCCATAAAAAAAATAAAATCATATTAATAGTTGTGTGATATTATTTTTACAATATGTTAGATTTGAGGTTATATAATGGAAATTGTTAAACTTGGCGATATCTGCAATATTTCAACAGGAAATAAAAATAAAGATGATGAGTGTTTCAATCGTGAAAATTATTATCCTTTTTATACAAGGTCAACAAAAATACTTAAGTCCAATGATTATTCGTTTGATGGTGAGTGTATTATTGTTCCCGGAGAAGGAATATTTACTCCTATGTGGAATGATGGTAAGTGCGCTATACACCAAAGAGTTTATAAAATTATTACAAAAGACAGTTTTAAATTAAAAAATAAATATTTATTCTTTTGATGGACAAAGAATCAAAACATTCTTTATAAGGAGGCTACAGGATCAACGGTAAAATCATTGAGAAAAAATAATTTTGAAACTCCATTAATTGCTTTACCAAATATAGAACAACAACAAGTCATAATAGATATTATTGAACCTTTTGAAAAAGAAAAATACATTAGAGAAAATATGAATAGAACTTTATTAGAATTAATTAAGAATCATAATGCGAATAATGTTTTAGATGAAAAAGTAACACTAAATGATTTGGTGCTTAGAACAAAAAAGAAAAATCCAGAAAATTATCAGAATGTTATTGATCTTTCTTCAATAAATAATGATTCACTAACATTTTTCAGCTTCAAAAAAACTTCAGATTTTAACTCAAATATTTTTGAAACAAAAGAAGGTGATTTGTTTTTATCTTCAATTAGACCATCATTAAAAAAATATGGAATATCACCATTTAATATGAATATATTAGGAACTCTTTTTAATTTTAGACCTCTTATATATGAAAATAGAGGACTAATATTATCTTGTATTTCTTCAAATAATTTTCAAAATTTTTTAATTCAATCATCAGAAGGCACTAAAATGCCAATAGTGAAGTGAGATAAATTCAAAGACTTCAAATTAAGAAAAATAAATAATAACGAATCACTTTTGTTTAATAATATTTTTGATTTTATTAAATTAAATAATCAAATTTTAAATGTTCTAGAAAAAATTTTAAACAATTTGATTGAACTACATATAAAATAATTTATTTAATATTTGAGATTAAACTATTAATAAAAATTATTTTATCTTTTTTAAAAAATTGTTCTTCTTTAGAAGTGTTATTCATCAGACAATGATTCAAATCTAAAAATAGTGGAAAAAAAATTCTATTTTTAAAAAATCCGAAAACTCTTATAGAGTTATTAGTAATTTTTGTTAAAGGAATTTTACAAACTACAATCTTCTTTGATGTAAGTATATCTCTTTTCAATTCGCTATCATAATAACCGTCCAAGATGGAATCTCTTGCATATTTCTTTTTGTATCCATATGATAAAAGAATTTTAAATACTCTTTCTAGAGATTCGTTTGTATCTAGTAATTCATTACTTGTGAATAATGATTTGATTTGAGAAATAAACGAATTTTCATTAATATCTGTCTTAATTTTTGATATGTATTCATTTACAACTTTATTAATTTCTAAATATACTCTCTCTAATGAAGTTTCATCATTAAGAAAGCTATTATATTTTATTGATTTTGTGTCCGAGTATTTAAAATCTTTAAGTTCTGTTTTGAGTGAGGAAAAATTAAAAAATTTATAATTTATATTCATTAATAATTATATTTTCATTTTTTTTATAGCGTCATAAAGGTTATTTTCTAAATTTTTTGAATCATCAAAAAGTTTTTTTAATTCATCTACGTTTTTTTTCAAATCAATATTTATTTCTTCTTCTGATCGTTTTTCATTTTCTTTCAATTCTAAATAAGACCCAGGAAGTAATGAATAGTCTTTTTCCACTATTTCTTTTAATGGAATACTTTTAGCTAGTCCTTTTTCATTAATTTTAACTGATGAAGAAAAATCATGATAAATCTTTGATAAATCATTTATATATTGTTCACTTATTTCCTTATTCTTCTTGCTTCCATCAACTAACGTTCCAAGTTCAGAAGCGTCAATGAATAAAACTTCATCATTTTTTTTATTTTTATCAAATACTCAAATACAAGCTGGAATTCCGGTTGTATAGAATAATTTGTCAGGAAG